>NZ_AJFC01000288.1:0-22053 GCF_000256505.1 Rhodococcus sp. P14
TGTGGCCGACCATCGACTCCGAGACGAACACCGGCACGTGCTTGCGACCGTCGTGGACGGCGAACGTGTGACCGATGAAGTCGGGCAGAATGGTGGAACGGCGCGACCAGGTCTTGATGACCTGCTTGGTGCCCTTTTCGTTCTGCGTATCGACCTTCGCCAGGAGGTGGTCGTCGACGAACGGGCCCTTCTTGAGGCTGCGTGGCATTCTCTAACTCCCTCCTTGACTAGCGCTTCTTGCCGGTACGGCGACGACGGACGATGAGCTTGTCGGACGCCTTGTTCTTGCGGGTGCGGCCCTCGGGCTTGCCCCACGGGCTGACCGGGTGGCGACCACCGGAGGTCTTGCCCTCACCACCGCCGTGCGGGTGGTCGACCGGGTTCATGACCACACCACGGACGGTCGGGCGCTTGCCCTTCCAGCGCATGCGGCCGGCCTTGCCCCAGTTGATGTTCGACTGCTCGGCGTTGCCGACCTCGCCGACGGTGGCGCGGCAGCGCACGTCGACGCGACGGATCTCACCGGACGGCATACGCAGGGTGGCGTAGGTGCCTTCCTTACCGAGCAGCTGGATGCTGGCGCCGGCGGAGCGGGCCATCTTGGCGCCGCCGCCCGGACGCAGTTCCACCGCGTGGATGGTGGTACCGGTCGGGATGTTGCGCAGCGGCAGGTTGTTGCCGGGCTTGATGTCGGCCTGCGGGCCGGACTCGACCGGAGCACCCTGCACCAGGCCCTTGGGGGCGATGATGTAGCGCTTCTCGCCGTCCACGTAGTGCAGCAGGGCGATGCGGGCGGTGCGGTTGGGGTCGTACTCGATGTGAGCGACCTTGGCCGGGATGCCGTCCTTGTCGTTGCGGCGGAAGTCGATCAGGCGGTAGGCACGCTTGTGTCCGCCACCCTTGTGCCGGGTGGTGATGCGGCCGTGCGCGTTGCGGCCACCGCGGCCGTGCAGCGGGCGAACCAGCGACTTCTCGGGCGTCGAGCGGGTGATCTCGGCGAAGTCCGAGACACTCGCGCCGCGCCGACCCGGGGTTGTCGGCTTGTACTTACGAATTGCCATGAGTCTTCTCGTCCTCTATCTCTCGAGTCCCGGCCGCCTAGGCGACCGGCCCTCCGAAGATCTCGATGGGCTTGCTGTCGGCCGACAGGGTCACGAGCGCGCGCTTGGTGTCCTTGCGCTTGCCGTAACCGAACCGGGTCCGCTTGCGCTTGCCCTGACGGTTGGCGGTGTTGACGCTGGTCACCTTGACGCCGAAGACCTTCTCGACGGCAATCTTGATCTGCGTCTTGTTCGAGTCCGGGTGCACCAGGAAGGTGTAGGTGCCCTCCTCCATCAGCCCGTAGGACTTCTCGGAGATGACCGGAGCCAGCAGGATGTCGCGCGGATCCGCGATCGTGCTCACTTGCTCTCCTCCTTCTCTGCCTGGGCGGACTCGGCCGGCCCGTGGATGAACGCGTTGAGCGCCTCGACGCTGAACACGACGTCGTCGCTGTAGAGCACGTCGTAGGTGTTCAGCTGGTCCGGAGCGATCGCGTGCACGTTCTGCAGGTTCTGCACGCTCTTCCACGCCGCGAGATCCTCACGGCCGACGACGAGGAGCAGGTTCTTGCGATCGGTCAGCTCCGCGAGGAAGGTACGCGCGCCCTTGGTGGACGGCGCCTGCCCGGCGACGAGCTCGGTGATCACGTGGATGCGCTCGTTGCGAGCCCGGTCGGAGAGGGCGCCGCGGAGGGCGGCAGCCTTCATCTTCTTGGGCGTGCGCTGGCTGTAGTCGCGCGGCTGCGGGCCGTGGACGGTGCCACCGCCGGCGAACTGCGGCGCGCGGGTCGAGCCCTGGCGGGCGCGGCCGGTGCCCTTCTGGCGGTACGGCTTCCTGCCACCGCCGCGGACCTCGCCGCGGGTCTTGGTGGCGTGCGTGCCCTGGCGAGCCGCGGCGAGCTGCGCGACGACCACCTGGTGGAGCAGCGCGATGTTCGCGGGGGCGTCGAAGATCTCGGCGGGGAGATCGACGGTGCCGTTGGTCTGGCCGCCGGGGGCCTTGACGTCGAGCGTCAGCTTGGTTGCGGTCTCGGTGCTGGTCATGCCCGTGCACCACCCTTCACTGCGGTCTTGACGATCACGACGCCGCCCTTGCGGCCCGGGATCGCACCCTTGATCAGCAGCAGGCCGTTCTCGGCGTCCACCTTGTGGACCGAGAGGTTCTGCGTCGTGACGCGGTCGCTACCCATGCGCCCGGACATGCGGGTTCCCTTGAACACGCGGCCCGGCGTGGCGCAGCCACCGATGGAGCCCGGACGACGGTGCACAGCCTGCGCACCGTGCGAGGCGCCCTGACCGGCGAAGCCGTGACGCTTCATGGTGCCGGCGAAGCCCTTGCCCTTGGAGGTGCCGGTGACGTCGACGAATGCGCCGTCCTCGAAGACCTCGGCGGTGAGCTCCTGGCCGATCTCGATGCCGTCGGTGTCGTCGACACGCAGCTCGACGATGTGGCGCCGAGGAGTGACGCCCGCCTTCGCGAACTGGCCGGCGACCGGCTTGGTGACCTTGCGCGGGTCGATCGCACCGTAGGCGAGCTGCACGGCGCTGTAGCCGTCGCGCTCCTCGGTACGGATCTGGGTGACCACGTTCGGTCCGGCCTTGACGACGGTGACCGGAACGACCCGGTTGTTCTCGTCGAAGACCTGGGTCATGCCGAGC
This sequence comes from Rhodococcus sp. P14, assembly GCF_000256505.1. Classification (NCBI taxonomy): domain Bacteria; kingdom Bacillati; phylum Actinomycetota; class Actinomycetes; order Mycobacteriales; family Nocardiaceae; genus Rhodococcus; species Rhodococcus sp. P14. Next base: position 2,700 of record NZ_AJFC01000288.1, read on the forward strand.
TTGGTGCCCAGGATTCCCTTGATCTGGTTAGTCATGTGTTGTCTCCGCTGCGTCTTCTACAAGCTCGCTGGTCTCGAAAGTCACTGAATGTTGACGTCGACGCTCGCCGGGAGGTCGATGCGCATGAGCGCGTCGACGGTCTTGGGCGTCGGGTCGAGGATGTCGATCAGCCGCTTGTGAGTCCGCATCTCGAAGTGCTCGCGCGAGTCCTTGTACTTGTGCGGCGAGCGGATGACGCAGTACACGTTCTTTTCGGTGGGCAACGGCACCGGGCCGACCACGCGAGCGCCCGTACGGGTCACCGTCTCGACGATCTTGCGCGCAGATGCGTCGATCGCCTCATGGTCATAGGCCTTGAGCCTGATGCGGATCTTTTGTCCCGCCACGCTTATGTGTCCTTTTCTTGCCGCGTTTCGTAGCACCCGAGCGAATCGGGAACCACCTCGTCTGCACAGTTCCGCCCGAACGGCGACGGCGAACAGCACTCTCCACAACTCGTGACCGGGCGCACCCGATCCGCATGCCGCTGTTCATCTGTCATTGTTCTCCGGCACACGCGGTCGGGCGTGTCGCCCTACTGCTCGCTCCGCAGCGTCGAACCGATGCTCGACACCACGGACCGACCTGCCGGATGTACCCGTACGGGTACAGGGAGGTACTGCTTCCGTCTTGCATGTGGCCGCGACCAGGCCGTCAGGCTCGATCCGCGACTGTCACTCGATCTCGTTCCGAGCCGCGGAAAACCGTGACCCGGTCAAGGCAACCCGACCAGTATGCAGGACCGCCCCGGCATTCTCAACTTCGCGTCGGCAGGACGGCCGTCACAATCCTCCGGTCGACAGGGTCGCCGGCGTCCGCACCGGCGCCGCCGCCCCGAGCGTATTGGTCGGATCGGGACCCGGGCCCGGAACCGTCGGCGTGACCACCGGCAGTTCCCGCGCCGCCGGCGCGACCGTCGGCACCTCGCGCCACACCGGCAGCGCCTCCTGCAGGGCCAGCCCCACCGAGATCAACCCGGATTCCTGCCACGGCAGCGCACCCAGCTGGACGCCGAACGGCAGCCCGGTCACCGCCGAGCGGCCGACGGGGAACGAAACAGCCGGGGCGCCGGTGTAATTGGCCCACTGGACGTCGCCGGCCACCCCGGACAGCACGCTCAGACCCGCGAACGCATCGCGGGGACAGCCGTCGTCGAGCGCGCCCGGCAGGGCGATCACGTCGAGCTCGTGGTCGCGGAACATGGCGTTGTACTGGTGCTGATAACGCAGCCGGTCCTGCTCCAGCGAGAAGTAGTCGGCGACGGGCAGCGCCAGAGAGGCCACTGCGGCACTGACGAGCGGCGCGAGGTCGATGCGGTACTCGCCGATCCGGTCGGCGAACTGCCGGTGGTAGGCGCCCATCTCCGCGGTGTCACCGGCCAGGAGCGACTCCGGCGGGTGGGGCATCGACACCGGAACGAGCTCGGCACCCAGTGCGCGCGCCGTCGCGAGGAACTCGTCGAACAGCCGCCGCAGCTCCGGTGCCAACCGGTCGGTCGCGCCGTGCGGGAGGCCGATACGGACGCCCGCGAGCGGGGTCGCCCCGGCGGGCGGTGTCAGCGGGTAGCCCCCCTCGGGCACGCCGGGGCCGCCGGCCGTCACCGGGTCGTCCGTCTCCTCGCCCGCGAGGACACCGAGCAGCAGCGAGGCGTCCGCGAGGCTGTGCCCGATGGGGCCGGGATGGTCCCTGGTCCAGGTGAGCGGGATCATCCCGTGCGAGGTGACCCGCCCGTACGTCGGCTTGATCGTCGAGACGCCGCACGCGCTCGCCGGCAGCCGCAGCGAACCGCCGGTGTCGCTCCCGACGGACAAGGGGGCGAAGCGGGCCGCCACCGCGGCCGCGCTGCCGCCCGACGAGCCGCCCGGGGAGTACCGCGGGTTCCACGGGTTCGCCACCTGTGGGGTCACGACACCGATCGCGAACTCGTCGGTGTGCACGTGACCGAGCAGGACCGCCCCGGCGTCCCGCAGCCGGCGCCACACGCCGGAATCCCCGGCGGCGACGTTGTCCCGGAGCACGTTGCTCGACGCCGTGAGCGGAAGCCCGCCCACCGCGAACAGATCCTTGAGCGCGATCGGCAGCCCGCACACCGGCGAGACGGGCTCGCCCGTCGTCCGGGCGGCGGTGAGCCGGGTGGCCGCCGCGTCGGCGGCGGCATAGGCGAGGTCCGGATAGAGGTGGATCCACGCGCCGACGCCGCCGTCGTGGTCCCGGGTACGGCGCAGGTACGCATCGAGGAGTTCGCGCGGATGCAGCTGTCCGGACTGCAGCAGACTGGCCGCCTCGACCGCGCTCAACATGGCCGGATCGGTGGCCGGGACGGTCGCCGGGTCGGGAAGACGAGACACCGGCCGGGCCTCGGCACGTACGCCGGGGAGCAATCCGAGTCCGACGACGCCGCCGGCAGCGGTGCCGAGGAATCGGCGCCGAGACGTTCGGTGACTCACCGGCTCGACGTTAGTGCCGGCTTCGCATACCCGCAGGGCGAGCACACCGAGCCACCCTCCCCCACGGCGGGTGACCGGTGCGCGATAATCCGTCGGACGGAACCGACCGGTATACCGGAACGCAGGACTGTAGGGAGTGCCGATGACGTCTTCTGCCCAGTCCCGGGCGTCCGGGGGCCGGCCGCTGCGCCGCAGGCCACAGCTGTCGGACGACGTGGCGGTGCACGTCCGCAACCTCATCATGTCCGGCGGGGTCCGGCCCGGTGACTTCATCCGGCTGGACGAGACCGCCGCCGAACTCGGCGTGAGCGTCACCCCCGTGCGTGAGGCATTGCTCACACTGCGCGGCGAGGGACTCGTGGAGCTCGTTCCACACCGCGGTTACGTCGTCGCGCCGTTGAGCCGGGGCGACATCGACGACCTGTTCTGGCTGCAGGGACAGATCGCGGAGGAGCTCGCGCGCCGGGCGGCGGCGGCGATCACCCCGGAGACCGTCGCGGAACTCTCCGACCTCAACGAACGTCTCGCCGAGGCGGTGCGCGGCGGTGACGGGGCGCGGATCGAGGACCTCGAATTCGCGTTCCACCGCACCCTCAACCGCGTGACCGGCGCGCGGAAACTGTCGTGGTTCCTACTCAACGCCACCCGCTACACCCCGGTGCACTTCTATTCGTCCGACCCCGCCTGGGGCGCCGCCGCCGTCGCGTCGCACCGCCGCCTGATCGACGCGCTCGGCCGCGCGGACACCGATTCCGCAGGTGAGGAGACCCGCCGGCACTTCACCGACGGGGCCCGGCGCCTGGTCCGGCACCTCGACGAGATCGGCGTCTGGAGCTGACGCGGCCGCCGCGCGGCACTCGCAGGCCACCCGGACCGCACGGGGCGGCCGGTAACATCGCGGCGTGACGGCGGGATCTACTCGTCGACGGGTCCGCGAGCGGCCGACCGAGAGTTCCACGGCGGAGAGTGATGCTGAGATACCACGACGAAGCGGTCCTCGTCGACGACCTGCACAAGTCGTTCGGCGACGTCCATGCCCTCAAGGGCATCACGTTCTCCGCCCCGCGCGGCTCGGTCCTCGGCATTCTCGGTCCCAACGGCGCCGGCAAGACCACGACGGTGAAGATCCTGTCCACACTGCTGCGCCCGACGAGCGGGCGCGCGGTGATCGCGGGACACGACGTGGTCGCCGACCCGGCCGCCGTGCGCCGCTCGATCATGATGACCGGGCAGTACGCCGCCCTCGACGAGACGCTGTCGGGCCGGGAGAATCTGATCCTCTTCGGCCGTCTGATGGGTCTCGACCGCGCGGCCGCCCGCCAGCGCGCCGACGATCTGCTCCGCGAATTCGACCTGGTCGACGCCGGCAAACGGGCGGTGCGGCACTACTCCGGCGGCATGCGCCGCCGCGTCGACATCGCGTGCGGTCTCGTCGTGCGCCCCGAGGTGGTCTTCCTCGACGAGCCGACCACCGGTCTCGATCCCCGCAGCCGGCAGGGCGTCTGGTCCCTGGTCGGCGCGCTCAAGAAGCAGGGCATCACGGTGCTGCTGACGACGCAGTACCTCGAAGAGGCCGACCTGCTCAGCGACAACATCATCGTCATCGACCGGGGCACCGTCGTCGCCGAGGGCACGGCCAACCAGCTCAAGGCCTCGACCGGAGGCAGCTACTGCGAGATCGTCCCGGCCGATCCGAAGGCCCTGCCGTGGGTGGTGCACGCACTCGGCAACCTCGTCCCGGGCGACGTCCGGGCGGAACTGGCCGCGTCCGACTCCAACGACCGGGTCTCCATCCCGGCGCCGCACGGTCCGGCGACCCTCGCCGAGGCCCTGCGCCGGCTGGCACCCACCCGGATCGAGCTGGCCGACATCGGTCTGCGCCGGCCGTCGCTCGACGACGTGTTCCTCAGCCTCACCGGCCACACGGCCGGCGCCGATGCCCAGGAACCGACGACGGGAGAGCCGGCGTGACCGTGCACACCAAGAGCATCAGCGCCCAGCGGGTGCGGCACGACGCGAAGATCACCCTCCCGGAGAAGCGGGTCGGTTCGCACCGACGGGCCGACCCGACGGTGCTCAACCAGTGGAGTGCGCTCACGATGCGCACGGTCCGCACCATGGCGCGGTACGGCGAGCTCGTCGTTGCGGCGATCACCCCGGTGGTGTTCGGCCTCGGCTTCTACCTGCCCCTGAAGTTCGTCATGTCGCTGCAGGGCATCGACTACGCGCAGTACCTGATGCCGATCATCGTCCTGCAGGCGATGGCGTTCACCGCCATCTCGGCGGCGCAGCTGTCCTCGGGTGAGGCGATGACGGGCCTGACGAGCCGGTTGCAGACCATGCCCGTGTTCAGTGCGGTCCCGCTGCTCTCCCGGATGTCGAGCGCGATGTTGCGGTCCGTCGTGTCCCTGGCGGGGGCGCTGCTGTTCGGATACGCGATCGGGTTCCGGTTCTCGGCCGGTTTCGGGCAGGCGGTCCTGTTCTGTGTCACCGCCCTGGCGATCAGTCTCGTCCTGGCGCTGGGCGCCGACGCGATCGGCACGCTGTCGAAGAGTCCCGAGGCCACCGCGCAGGCCCTGACGCTGCCGCAGCTGATCCTCGGCATGCTCTCGTGCGGCTTCGTCCCGGAGGAGGGCTTCCCCGAGTGGATCCGGCCGTTCGTCCGCAACCAGCCCATCTCGCAGTTCTCGTTCGCCATGCAGGACATGGCCGAGGGTGGCGTCACCTGGCAGGTCCTCTTCCCCACCGTGGCCTGGTGCGCGGGTCTCGCGCTCGTGTTCGCGCCACTGGCCGTATGGGCCAGCACGAGGCGGGGGTGATTCGCAGGTGACCGGAACGCCCGAGGCCCGGCCCGTCGACGCCGACGGCGCCGCATTCGCCTTCCTGGACCCCACGCGCGCCCATCCGGAGCGGTCGTCGGCGGCCCTGTGGGAGCACAGCCGAATCCAGTGCGGGCGCCTGCTGCTGCGCTGGGCGCGCGATCCCGCGACGATGATCCAGGCGCTGCTCTACCCCGCGCTGACCCTGCTGATGTTCCGGGTCGTGCTCGGCAACACCGTCACCGCCGCGACCGGTCAGCCCGCGATCTACGGCACGGTCCCGATGATCATTCTGGTCGGTGCCATGTTCGGCTCGGTGGTCAGCGCCGTGGGTCTGCGTACGGAGCGGCAGACGGGCCTGCTCGGCCGCTTCCACACCCTGCCGATCCACCGGGCTGCCGGGCTGTTGGGCCGGATGTTCGCCGAGGCGGTCCGGGTGCTGGCCACCACGATCGTCATCCTGGCGGCCGGGGTGGCTCTGGGGTTCCGGTTCACGCAGGGCTATCTCGCCGTGCTCGGGATTCTGGTGATCCCGATCCTCTTCGGGATCGGGTTCGCCCTCATGGTCACCGTCCTCGCCACCATGTCGAGCAAGCTGCCCCTCGTGGAACTGGTGTCGATCGGGTGCACCCTGCTGATGTTCTTCAACTCCGGGTTCGTCCCGGTGATGGCCTACCCGAGGTGGCTGCAACCGATCGTGGAGAACCAGCCGATGTCGTGTGCGATCGACGCGATGAAGGCGCTGGCGATGGGCGGTCCGCTCGCCGAACCGCTCGTCAAGACACTGCTGTGGGTCTTCCTCGCCGTCGCCTTGTTCACGGTGCCGGCCATCCGGGGCTATCGGCGCGCAGCCGAGGAGGGCTGATCGCGGCGACCCCGAGCGGCCGTCCCCGGCTGTTATCCTGTCCGCCGACCGCGGCCGCACAACGGCTGCAGCAAGCAGCCGAAGCACTGTCACCCGGTGCGGCCCACGGAGGAATGCCGATGAAGTACGCCCGCCGGATCACCGTCGCCGTGATGGCGGCCGCCCTGGCCGCCGCCGGGCCGGCGCTGCCCACGGCTGCCGCGGAGCCCACGGCTGCCGCGGAGCCCACGTCCTTGCCGGCGCTGCTCGACTCGATGGGGCCGAGTCCCGCCGGAGCGAACGACCTCGACTGTGTGCCCTCCCCCGAGCATCCCCGGCCGGTTGTTCTCGTCCACGGGACGAGGATGGACATGACCGGCACGTGGGCCGTCGCTGCCCCGCAGCTCGCCGATCTCGGCTACTGCGTCTACGCCCTGAACTACGGCGGCATCCGCTCGCTGGTCGACCCGGAGCTGATGGTCTGGGGGGTCGGGAGCATCGAGGACTCCGCGAAGCAGGTCGGCGAGTTCGTCGATGCGGTGCTCACTCACACCGGAGCGGACCAGGTCGACCTCGTGGGGCACTCGCAGGGTGGACCGGTCTCCCGCCAGTACCTGCGGTTCGAGGGTGGCGCGGACCCGGTGGACCCGGACCGCAACAAGGTCGACAAACTGGTGATGCTCGGCGCCACCAACCACGGAACCACGTTCAATGGCATGCAGCAGCTGTACTCCCTGTTCGCCCGTCTCGGGCTGGGGAACGAGGAATGGGCCACCGAACGCCTCGCGCAGATGGTCTTCGGTATCGCGGGACGTCAGCAGCTGATCGGATCGCGCGTGTTGGCCCGGCTCAACTCCGGGGCCGAGACCTTGCCGGGAATCGAGTACACCTCGATCGCCACCCGTCAGGACACGGTCGCCACGCCACCGGAGAATGCCTTCCTGCAGCCCAGCGAGAACAGCGTGGTGCACAACGTGTGGCTCGAGGACGCGTGTCCGACCAGCCCGGCCGATCACCTCGCCCTGCTCGAACTGCCCGAGTCGCTGCACCTGGTGAAGTCGGCTCTCGATCCGCAGTACGCCGAGACCGTGCCGGCCCCGTGCACGGCGCCTCCCACCGGCTAGACACTCGACGGTCGCGGCACGCGAACGGCCCCTCCCGCCGGGAGGGGCCGTTCGCGTGTACGAGTGATCCGAGGACCGGAGATCAGATGCCGAGGGCTCGCTGCAGCACCGGCCACGAGTCCTTCAGGTCGTCCTGCCAGTAGCCCCACGAGTGGGTTCCGGACTCGCGGAAGTTGTAGGTCGCGGGGATGCCCAGGCTGTCGAGCCGGTTCTTCAGGTTGTGGGTGCAGTAGTTGGTTGCGGCCTCGATCACGCCGCCGACCACGATCTGGTTGGCCAGCACTCCCGCGTCACCGTCGATCTCCGGGCCGGTCAGCGTGTCGTGCGGACCGGGCAGGCCGCTGCCGTTGGAAATGTACATCTCGAGCCCGCGCAACTTCTCGGCGTTGACGTACGGGTCCTTCTCCGCCCACATCGGGTCGTTCGTCGGTCCCCACATGTTCTCGGTGTCGCCGCTGCCCCACGTCTCGACCGTGATCTTGACGAACTGCTGGCCGATCGGGTCGGACGTCTGTGCGCATCCGCTGTAGGCAGCGACACCCCGGTACAGCCCCGGCGCGGCCATGGGCAGCTGGAACACCGAGGTGCCCGAGGTGGAGATGCCGGCGACGGCGTTGACTCCGGTGGTACCGAGGGCCCCGTCGACCAGCGGCGGAATCTCCTTGGTCAGGAAGGTCTCCCACTTGTTCACACCGAGCTGCGGATCGGGGTTCTTCCAGTCGGTGTAGTAGCTGAACATGCCGCCGACGGGCGAGACGACGTTGACGTGCTTGTCCTTGAAGAACTCGATCGCGTCGGTACGGCCCCGCCACGTGGCCATGTCCTCGCCGCCGCCGGCGCCGTTGAGCAGGTACAGCGTCGGCGCGGGCTTGCTGGTGTCGGCCGGGCGCCACACGTCCAGCAGGATCTCCTCGTCCATCGACGCCGAGTACACCCAGACGAGCAGCTGCTGCTCACCGTAGTTCTCGATCTTGGTGATGTACGACCCGTTCTCGGACGTGACGGCCGTGATGGGCTGCAGCGTGTCGGCCACCGGGTCGGCCGAGGCGAACGAGGCGCCCGTGAACAGCGGCAGCGCAAGTACCGCCGCCGAGATCGCGGCTGCTCCCATCCTCCGAGCGCGGCTCCGCGACTCGACAACACTCATTCCGTCAACCTCCTCAGGCCCGGCAGGCGGGCGTCCCCGAACCCCGGCGGACCGGGGTGCGCCCTGCGGCGCAGCATGTACTGAATCGACAGCACGCGGACGAACGTTACCTTGCGGACGGCGGGTCATAAACCTCACCGATCACATCCGTCACATCGATCGAGTCACGATCCAACTCCGGCACGATCACGTCGAGTGCGGGGGGATCCATCATCGCGCCGTGCGCCCCCGGTACGAACCGGTTCCGGACCCGGCCGGTCACGTGCGGGGCCCACAGGTTCGCCGCATCCGCTTCGCTCGGGTGTTCGTCACGCGCACTGAAGAAGGCGACGTCGCCGGCGAACAGTCCCGGCTCGTGCCGGTTGATCAACTCCGGGGAGAGCACCGCGGTAGCGAAGATGCGCTGTACTCGCTGCGCGTCGAGGTCGATCAGTTCGGCGGGCACCGCGGCAGCCACGGCGCTCGCCGCCTCCGGCGGCAGACCGTCGCGGAGCGCCTCCGGATCCACGTCCACTCCGAGGCTGCGGAGATTCTCGGCGAATTCCGTGCCGAAGCGGTCCGTGTCGATCCGCGGAATGCAGTCGAGCATCGCGAGGTGTTCGACTCGCAGGCCTCGGGCCTGCAACTCCACCGCCACCGCGTGGGCGAGCACACCCCCGAGCGACCAGCCTGCCAGCCGGTAGGGGCCGCCGGGTCGGACCCGCACGATCTCGTCGGCATATCGCCGCGCGAGCGCCTCGATCGACGTCGGCACGAATCCCGGGTCCGTGAGCGCCGGCGTCTGCAGCCCGAAGACCGGGCGGCCGGGAGCGAGCCGCGCGGCAAGGGCCGCATAGGGCCACGCCAGGCCGATCATCGGATGGATGCAGAACAGCGGCGTCACGTCGGGCTCACCGGCGCGCAGCGGTAGTACGACGGCGAGCGCCGCGTCCTCTCCGACGCCGCCTCCGAGACGTGCGGCGAACGCCGCCACCGTCGGTGCCGCGAGCAGCCACGGCACCCGCACCTGCACCCCGAGGACATCCCGCAGGCGCGCGACGACCTGGGTCGCCACCAGGGAATTGCCCCCGAGTTCGAAGAAGTCGTCGTCGAGGCCGACCCGGTCGAGCCCGAGCACTTCGGCGAACATGTCCGCGACGACCCGCTGCACCTCGGTCTCCGGGGCGCGGTACGGGCGGGTGGCGGTGTCCGGTTCCGGCAGCGCCTCACGGTCGAGCTTGCCCACCGGGGTGAGAGGCACGTCGTCGAAGACGACGATCGACGACGGCACCATGTGCCCCGGCAGCGCCCTCGCCGCCGAGGCCAGCAACGCGGCGGTGTCGACGGTCGCCGACGGCCGCGCGGTCACGTAGGAGACCAACCTCACGACCCCCGCCTCGGACGTCCGGCCGACGGTGACGGCGAAGTCGACCGACGGATCTCGACGGAGCACGGCGTCGATCTCCCCGAGTTCGATCCGGAAGCCGCGGATCTTCACCTGGAAGTCCGACCGGCCCACGTACTCGATCTCACCGGACTCGGTCCATCGCACGACATCGCCCGTGCGGTAGAGACGGTTGCCGGTGCCGTACGGGTCGGCGACGAACCGGGCGGCGGTCAGCGATGCCCGGGCGTGGTAACCCCGGGCCAACTGGACGCCGGACAGGTACAGCTCACCCGCCACCCCGACCGGCACGGGACGGAGCCGGCCGTCGAGGACGAGCGAGCGTGTGCCCCGGAGCGGCCCGCCGATGGTGATCGGACCGCCGGGGGTGAGCGGATCGCTGATGTTGGTCATGATGGTGGTCTCGGTGGGCCCGTACCCGTTGTGGAACGCCCGGCCCGGCGCCCATCGCGCGACGAGCTCGGGTGGGCAGGCCTCGCCGCCGACCACGACGGTCCGCAGGTCGTCGAGACCCGCGGGGTCGACCGACGCGAGAGCCGCCGGAGTCACGAACGCATGGGTGACGCGTTCGCGGCGCAGCAGGTCCGCCAGGTCTGCGCCGCCGTAGACGGTGGGCGGCGCGATCACCAGCGTGGCCCCGGGCTCGACCGCGAGCAGCAGTTCGAGCACCGACGCGTCGAAGCTCGGCGACGCGAAGTGCAGCGCCCGGGTCGCCGGGCCGAGGGCGTAACGCTCGTGCTGTTCTGCGGCGAAGTTCGCCAGCCCGGTGTGGGTGACGACGACGCCCTTCGGCAGCCCGGTGGAACCGGAGGTGTAGATGACGTAGGCGGGATTGTCCACGCGCAGCGGACGCAGCCGGTCGCGGTCGGTCACCGGCGCAGTCGACAGCGCGTCGAGTTCGGACTCGATCCCATCGTCGTCGAGCACCACCCACGGGATCGTGTCGGGCAGGACAGTGCGTTCGGCCGCCACGGTCAGGCCGGTCCGCGCCCCGGAGTCGGTGACCATGTGCAGGACCCGGTCTGCGGGGTAGTTGGGATCGACGGGAACGTACGCTGCGCCGGTCTTGGCGACCGCCCACACCGAGACGACGGACTCGAAGGAGCGGGTCAGTCCCACGGCCACGACGTCCTCGGGTCCGACGCCGCGCGCGATGAGCAGACGCGCGAGCCTCGACGAGCGGGCGTCGAGCTCGGCATAGGTCAGTTCGCGACCGTCGTACGACAGGGCGGGCGACTGCGGGTCGCGGGCGGCGGCGGACAGCAGGTCGGCCAACGGCACGGCAGGTTCCGCCGGGCCTCCGGTCCGCCGGACGAGATCGTCCCGCTCGGCGTCGCCGAGGATCTCGAGCTGTCCTGTCGTCCCGGCAGTTCCGGCGACGAAGCCGCCGAGCACCCGGAGGTAGCGCTGCGCGAGGACCTGCACGGTGGACGCCGTGAAGACGTCCCTGCGGTACTTGAACCCGAAGGTCAGCGACTCTTCGACCGTGGCCACCACCGTGAGCGGATAGTGGGTCGCATCGCGAGTGTTCACGCCGGCGACGATCATGCCGTCGATCGAGCTCGCCTGCTCGAGGCCGCTCCGGTCGATCGGGTACGACTCGTACACCAGCAGGGTGTCGAACAGCGCGCCGGTCCCGGCGAGCTGCTGGATCTCCGCGAGCCCGATGTGGTGGTGGTCGAGCAGGTCCGCCTGCTCTGCCTGCAGGGCACGCAGCGACGCGTCGACCGTGGTGTCCGGGTCGAGGCGGACGCGCACCGGAATCGTGTTGATGAACAACCCGACCATCGATTCGACACCGTCGAGTCCGGCGGGCCGGCCGGAGACGGTGGTTCCGAACACCACGTCGTCGCGGCCGGTCGACCGCGCCAACAGCACGGCCCAGGCCGCCTGGAGGACGGTGTTGACGGTGACGCCGATCCGGCTCGCGTACTCGGTCAGTGCAGCGGTGGTGTCGGCGTCGACTGCCACGCGGTGCTCCGCGCCGCCCGCGGCTCCCGTCTCGCCGTCACCGAGCACCTCGGCGAGCATGGCCGGCTCCTCGAGGCCCGCCAGTGCGTCCGCCCAGGCTTGACGGGACCGGACGTGGTCGCGCGTGGCCAACCACTCGAGATAGCTGCGATACGCAGGTACCCGCGGCAGGATCGTCGCGTCGGCGTCGGTGGCATACAGGGTGAGCAGGTCCTTGAGCAGCAGCGGCATCGACCACCCGTCGAGCAGGATGTGGTGGCTGCTGACGGCCAGCGTCCACGCGTCCGGGGCGGTCCGCACCACGAGGAAGCGGATCAGCGGCGGGGCGGCCATGTCGAACGGGACGTCCTGGTCCGCACGCACCGTCGACTCCAGTTCGGAGCCGTCCGCCCCGAGCGAGTCGACCTCGCGCCACGGCAGGGCGACGTCGTCGAGCACCAGCTGTACCGGTTCTCCGGACTCGCCGGCGACGAACGCCGTGCGCAGATTGGGATGGCGCTCGAGCAGCGCCTCCGCCGCCCGGCGCAACCGGGCCACATCGACCCGGCCCGTGAGGTGGAGCAACACCTGGGTGGTGTAGACGTCGGCTCGGCCGTCGGCGAGCATCGCGTGGAAGAGCAGGCCGGACTGCAGCGGGGCGAGCGGCCACGCGTCGACCAGGGTGGGGTACCGCGTCTCCCAGGTGTCCAGGTCGCTCTGGCCCACATGCACGAGAGGGACGTCGGACGGGGTCAGGCCGCCCGAATCGGGTCGGGCAGCATGTGCGGCGAGCGCTTCGAGGGCGCGCACCCACAACTGGGCGAGCTTCTCGACGTCGTCGCGGCCGAGGAGGCCACTCGCATACCCGATGTTCGCTCCGAGCCGGCCGCCGATCACGACCGCGTTGATGTCGATCGTGGCCATCGCGGGGGCGTCGGCATCGTCGCGGCCCGACAGGTCGCCGAGGTCGCCGGCCGGCAGCCAGCCGAGCCCCGCAGCACCTTCGGGGATCTCGCCGGCGTCGATCCGGCCGAGATAGTTGAAGCTGATCTGCCCGGCGGGCAGCGACCCGAGCACGGCTCCGGCGGCAGGGTCGAGGTAGCGCAGCAACCCGTAGCCGATGCCCTTGTCCGGTACGGCGCGCAGGTTCTCCTTGACGGCCTTGATCGCGGTGCCCGCGGCGCGGCCCCCGGCGAACGCGTCGTCGAGATCCACACCGGACAGATCGAGCCGGACCGGGTACATGGTGGTGAACCAGCCGACGGTGCGGCCGAGGTCCGCGCCGGGGACGACCTCCTCCTCGCGACCGTGCCCCTCGAGCCGGACCAGCGCGGACGGCTCGTCGACGCCCCGGTCGCGGCGCCAGCGGGCGACGGCGAGCGCCAGCGCGGCGAGCAGGGCGTCGTTGACGCCGCCGTGGAACCGTGCGGGCAACGTCGTCAGCAACGCGTCGGTCGTCGCGGGATCGACCTGGATCCGCACCTTGTCCACCGTGGAGGCGAGGTCGACCGCTGGATCGAACGGGCGCGCGCCGAGCAGCGGATCGGGGCCCTCGACGATCGAGCGCCACAGCCCGAGCTCGGCCGAACGGGCCGGGACCGCGGTCTCGGCGAGGGCGTGCGCCCAGCGCCGGAACGACGTGCCGACCGGCTGGAGCTCGGGCCGCCCACCGTTCGACAGCTGCGCCCACGCCGTGACGAGATCCGGGACCAGGATGCGCCAGGAGACGCCGTCGACGACGAGGTGGTGCGCGACGACGACGAGCCGTCCGGTGCGCGCCGCGCCCGGGTCGAGCCACACGAACTGCAGCACGACGCCCTCGGCCGGTCGCAGGCGCGACTCGGCCTCGTCGAGTGCCCGCGCGGCGAGGTCGGCGAGCGCTTGTTCGTCCGTCCCGGCCGCGACCTCGACGCGGGTGACGAGCGCATCGACGTCGACGCTGCCCGGCGGCGTGGTCGACAGCTCCCAGTCACCGGAGTCGTTGCGGCGCAATCGGGCCCGGAGCATGTCGTGACGGTCGAGGACGGCCGTGAGGGTTCCCACGACGCCGTCGCGGTCGATGCCGGCCGGCAGTTCCAGCGCGAGCGTCTGGGTGTAACGATCGAATCGGCCGCCGCGTTCGACCATGTACCGGACGATCGGCGTCAACGGGATGTCGCCGACGCCGCCGCCGGGAAGCTCGGCCAGCGCGGGGGCCGCCGCCTCCGCACCGACGCGCGCGACCTCGGCGAGCCCGGCCACGGTCTTGCGTTCGAACACGTCGCGGGGGGTGAAGACCACACCGCGGGCCTTCGCCCGCGACACCAGCTGGATCGAGACGATGCTGTCGCCTCCGAGCGCGAAGAACGAATCGTCGGCGCCGATCCGTTCCACTCCCAGGACCTCCGCGAAGACCTCCGCGATCGCGATCTCGGCGGCCGTGCCAGGGGCACGGAACTTCTTGTCACCCTTGAATACCGGAGCGGGAAGGGCTTTGCGATCGAGCTTGCCGTTGGCGGTGAGCGGCAACGCCTCGAGCATCACGATCGCGTCGGGAACCATGTAGCCGGTGAGGAACCGGGCCACCGAGTCCAGCACCGCCGCAGGATCGAGGTCCCGGCCCGCGCGCGGCACCACGTAGCCGACGAGACGGTCGCCGGTGCGCTCGTCGGTGCGTACGACCGCGACGGCCTGTGCCACACCGTCGACCCCGGTGAGAGCAGCCTCGATCTCCCCGAGTTCGATGCGGAATCCGCGCAGCTGGACTTGCGAGTCGCTGCGCCCGGCGTACTCGAGCATGCCGTGCGCGTTCCAGCGGGCGATGTCACCGGTCCGGTACATGCGGGTGCCGGGAGCGCCGAACGGATCGGCGACGAATCGGCCGGAGGTGAGGTCGGCGCGTCCCAGGTACCCGCGCGTGAGCTGCGCCCCGCGCACGTACATCTCCCCCGGCACGCCGACCGGGACGGGCTGCAGGCGCGCGTCGAGGACATAGATGCCCAGGCCCGGGATGCCGCGGCCGATCACGCTCGCGGCGAGTGTCGTGTCGGCCGCGGAGAGCGGGAGGTGCGAGACGTGCACGGTGGTCTCGGTGATGCCGTACATGTTGACCAACCGCGGCGCATCCTCGGCGTGCCGGGTGTACCAGCCGGCGAGCTGCCGCAGATCGAGTGCCTCACCGCCGAAGATCACGTACCGCAGCGCCGGGAGGCCGGACTCCCCGCCGCCTTCCGCCGCCGCGCGGTCCGCCTCGGCGAGCTGGTAGAACGCCGACGGTGTCTGGTTGAGCACGGTCACCTGCTCCCGGGCCAGCAGGGCGCGGAAGTCCTCGGGCGAGCGCGAGGTGTAGTGATCGACGACGACGAGCCGGCCGCCGTGGAGCAGCGGTCCCCACAACTCCCACACGGAGAAGTCGAACGCGTAGGAGTGGAACATGGTCCACACGTCGTGCTCGCCGAACTCGAATGCGGGCCAGGTGTTCTCGAACAGTTCCAGTACCGTCCGGTGCGGCACCTGCACGCCCTTGGGGCGGCCGGTGGAACCGGACGTGTAGATGACGTACGCGAGGTTGTCGCCGCGTAGCGGGGCCTGTCGTTCGTCGTCGCCGACCGGCGCGTCCGAGATCGCGGACAACTCGAGAGCCGACACGTCGATCGCCTCGACAGCACTGTCGGGCAATGCTTCCCGGTCGGTGCCCGAGACGAGCACGCAGACGGGGGCGGCGTCGCGGAGCATGAACTCGAGGCGGTCGGCCGGATACGTCAGGTCCAGCGGCAGGTAGGCGCCGCCGGCCTGCAGCACGGCGAGGAGCCCGACGACGAGTTCCTCGGTGCGTGGGAGCGCCACGGCCACGAGGGTGTCCGGTCGTACCCCCCGGTCGATCAGGGTGCGGGCGAGGCGGTTCACGCGCGACGCCAGCTCCCCGTAGGTCAGGTTGCGGTCACCGGCGGTGACGGCGACCGCGTCGGGGGTCCGGTGGGCCTGCGCCTGGAACCGGCCGACGAGAGTCCCGTCGGCGGCTCGAGTGCCCGGCGAATTCCATGCCTCGAGCACGGTGGCGCGTTCCTCGTCCGGCAGGAGCGGGATGTCCCCGACCACGGTGGCCGGGTCGGCGGCTACCGCCGTGAGGACGCGGGTGAACCGCTGGGCGAAGGACTCCATGGTGCCGACGTCGAACAGATCGGTCGCATAGGTCAACGCCACGGACAGCCCGTCCGGCTCGCCGTCCTCGGTGACCACGTCCGAGACGGTCACCTGCAGATCGAACTTCGCCTGATCGACGTCGAAGTCGACCGGTTCGACGGTCAGTCCCGGCAGTTCGAGGCGGGTGCGCGCCAGGTTCTGGAAGCTGAGCGCGATCTGGAACAGCGGGTGCCGCGCCTGGGACCGCTCCGGATCGAGGACCTCGACGATGCGCTCGAACGGCACGTCGGCATGCCCGAATGCCTCCAGGTCGGTCTCACGGACGCGCCCGAGCAGCGCGGCGAACGTGTCGCCGGGCCCGACCGGCGTGCGCAGCACCAGGGTGTTGACGAACATGCCGATGACGTCGTCCAGTTCGGCCTCGCCCCGCCCGGCGACGGGCGTACCGATCACGATGTCCTCGGTGCCGGACAGCCGCGCGAGCACGGTGGCCAGCGCCGCGTGGACCACCATGAACAGCGTGACGCCGTGCGCCCGGGCGAGCGCCGCCAGCGCCGCGTGCGTGCCGGCGTCGATGGAGAAGCCGGTCAGGGCACCTCGATTCGACGCGACGGGCGGGCGGGGCCGGTCCGTGGGCAGGTCCAGCTGGTCCGGGATGCCCGACAGCGTTCCGCGCCAGTAGCCGAGTTGCTGCGCGAGCACCGAGCGGGGATCGTCCTCGGCGCCGAGAACCTCCCGCTGCCACAGCGCGTAGTCCGCGTACTGGATCGCCGGCGGCGCCCAGTCGGGTTCCCGGCCGGCGGCCCGGGCGGCATACGCGAGCATCACGTCGCGCGTCAGCGGCCCCATCGAGAATCCGTCACCGCTGATGTGATGCAGCACGACGACGAGCACATGTTCCCGACTGGACAGCCGGAACAGCTTCAGGCGCAACGGGACCCCGGTCGTCACGTCGAACCCGGCACCGATCTCGGCGGCGACCGCGGCAGCGAGGCCGGTCTCGCTCACCGGCTCCGGCTCCAGTCCGGCGGCCGGATCCGCCGTGGGCAGTACGACCTGGCGCGGTACCCCGTCGACCTCCGGATACACCGTGCGCAGCGATTCGTGCCGGAACACCACGTCGTCGATCGCCGCCCGCAACGCCTCGACGTCGAGGTTCCCCCGGAGCCGGATGGCCAGCGGAAGGTTGTTCACCGCGGAATCGGGGTCGAAGCGGTTGAGGAACCACATGCGCTGCTGGGCGAGGGACAGCGGGATGATCTCCGGCCGCGGCCGCGCGCGCAGGGCGACGCGTCGGGTCCGGCCGAACTCGGATTCGAGCCGGGTCGCGAGCGCCTCCACCCCGGGGGTCTCGAACAGCACGCGGACCGCCACCTTGGTGTCGAGTGCCGCACCGAGCCGCGCCGCGACCTGGGTCGCGACGAGCGAGTTGCCACCCAGCGCGAAGAAGTCGTCGTCCAACCCGACGCGGTCGAGGCCGAGCACGTCGGCGAAGACGCCCGCGACGATCTCCTCGACGGGTGTGCGCGGACCGCGGAAGCCACGGGTCTCGAACACCGGCTCCGGCAACGCCTTACGATCCAGCTTGCCGCTCGCGTTGAGGGGGAAGGCATCCAGCACGACAAGCGCCGAGGGCACCATGTACGCGGGGAGGGTCTCGGCGACTGCGCCGAGCAGCTGTGCGGTCTCGACCGTCGCACCCGGCGCGGGGACCACATACCCGACCAGCTGCTCACCGGTGACGGTGGGGACGACGAGTGCGACCGCCTGGCCGACCGTGGGCTGGGCGAGCAACGCCGACTCGATCTCCCCCAGCTCGATCCGCTGACCACGGAACTTGACCTGGAAATCGGTACGACCGATGTAGTCGAGAACCTGCTCACCGCTCGCGGTGCGGCGCCACCGGACGAGGTCACCGGTGCGGTACATGCGAGCGCCGGGGGCACCGAGCGGGTCGGCGACGAAGCGATCCGCGGTGAGGTCCGGCCGGCCCACGTAGCCGCGCGCGAGTTGCACTCCGGCGAGGTACAGCTCGCCGGGCACACCGACCGGCACCGGATGCAGCCGGCCGTCGAGGACGTAGACGCGCACGTTCCACTCGGGCACGCCGATGGGCACGCTCTGCTGCTCGTCGCCGGCGGGCCAGTACGTCACCGAGACCGCGGCCTCGGTGGGGCCGTACAGATTGTGCACCGCGGCAGCGCAGACGCGACGGAAGGCGTCGACGGTCTCGGGTGGCAGGGCTTCGCCGATCACGAACACGTGCCGCAGGCTCGTACAGGTACCGGCCGGCGCATGAGCGGCGAACACGGTGAGCATCGACGGCACGAAGTCGGTCAGCGTCACGCCGTGCCGCGCGATCGTCTCGGCGACGTACACCGGATCGCGGTGACCGTCGTGGGTGGCGACGACGAGGGTCGCACCGGCGCGCAGGGGCAGGAACCAGCCCCACAGCGACACGTCGAAGGTGGTGGCGGTCTTCTGCAGATAGACGTCGCTGTCGCCGATCTCGTACTCGTGGGCCATCCACTCGAGCTGGTTGACGATGGCCTCGTGCGAGATGCACACGCCCTTGGGGCGTCCCGTGGAACCGGACGTGAAGATGACGTAGGCGGGGGTGCCGGGACGGATCGGACCGGCCAGTTCGTCGTCCCGGATCGGGTCGGGCGCGTGGTCCCGCAGGTCGAGGTCGTCGACCAGGACGGGGGCGACCGTGCCGGGCAGGTCCGCCGCGTCCGCGCGGGTGCTCAGGACGCACACCGGTTGCGCGGTGGACAGGATGTGCCCGATGCGGTCGGCGGGATGGTCGGGATCGAGCGGCACGTAGGCACCGCCGGCCGCGACGACCGCGTAGATCGCGACCGGGAGGTCGATCGAACGCCGGATGGCCAGTGCCACGAGGGTTTCGGGTCCGACGCCGAGGCCGACGAGGTACCGGGCGAGCCGGTTGACGCGCGCATCGAACTGCGCGTAGGTGAGCGTCTCGTCGCCGAAGACGACGGCCACCGCATCCGGACGATGCGCGACGGCGTCCCGGTACGCGGACAGCAGCCCCGCCGCCCGGACCGGATGCACGGCACGGTCGTTGCCGACAGCGAGGGCGCGGTGCTCGGCGGTGTCGAGGAGGTCGAGGTCGCCCACCACGCGGTCGGTGCCCGCGGCGAGGGCTGCGAGCAGACGGATCAGGCGCCCGGCGAAACCCTGCACCGTGGACTCGTCGAAAAGGTCGGTCGCGTAGGTGAACTGCGCCGACATTCCGGCGGGCTTCCCGGCTTCCTCGCGGGGCGAGACGGTCAGCTGCAGATCGAACTTGGCGACGGCCCCACCGAGGTCGACGGATTCGATCTCGACGTCCGGCAGGGTCACCTCGGCGCGGTCGAGGTTCTGGAAGAACAGCGCCACCTGGAACAGCGGGTGGTGCCCGGCCGATCGCACCGGATCGAGCACCTCCACGAGCCGCTCGAACGGCAGGGCCCCC
>NZ_AJFC01000289.1:0-29642 GCF_000256505.1 Rhodococcus sp. P14
CAGCTCCGCGTTGTCGAATGCCGCGAGGTCGACGTCCCTGACCCGGCCGAGCAGTTCGGCGAACGTGGCGTCGGGCTCCACCCGGGTGCGCAGCACGAGGGTGTTGACGAACATGCCGACGAGATCGTCGAGTGCGCGCTCGCCGCGGCCGGCGACGGGTGTGCCGATCGCGATGTCCGCGGTGCCCGACAGGCGCGACAGCAGTACCGCCAGCGCGGCGTGGACGACCATGAACGCGGACGTGCCGGTCGCCTGGGCGGCGGCTTCGACCGCCTCGTGCAGGGCGGCGTCGACCTCGAAGTCGACGGTGGCGCCGCGGCCCGAGGCCTCCACCGGCCGAGGCCGGTCGGTCGGCAGGTCGAGACGGTCGGGGAGGTCGGCGAGGGCGCCCCGCCAGAACTCGATCTCCCGCGCCGCCGGTGATGCGGGGTCGGACTCGTCACCGAGCACGGCGCGCTGCCAGAGGGCGTAGTCGGCGTACTGCACCGCGAGCGGTTCCCACGCGGGGGCCGCCCCGCCGCTGCGTGCGACGTACGCGGTGACCAGGTCCCGCACGAAGGGGGCGATGGAGGCGCCGTCGGCGGCGATGTGGTGGACGACCACGACGAGGACGTGCTCGTCGTCGGCCGACCGCAGTAGTTCGACCCGCAGCGGCACCTCGGACGTGACGTCGAAGCCGGCCGTCGCGAGCCGGGCGACCGCGGCGGCGATCTCGTCGGGCGCCGTCGGCACCGGGTCGAGCGGGTGCGCCGCCTCCTCCGGCGGCAGGATCAGTTGCGATCCGATGCCGTCGTGCTCGGGATAGACGGTGCGCAGCACCTCGTGCCGTGCCACGACGTCGGCGAGGGCCCGCCGCAGGGCATCGACGTCGAGTGCCCCGCGGACGCGCAGCGCGACGGGGATGTTGTTCGCGGCCGACGCCGGATCGAACCGGTTGAGGAACCACATCCGCTGCTGAGCCAGCGACAGCGGGATCGGATCGGGGCGCGGCCCGGCGACGAGCGGTTGCTGCGCGCCCGCCCCGACGGAGGGTTCGACGAGTGCGGCGAGGCCTTCGACGGTGGACGCCTCGAACAACAGCCGCGCGGGGACCCGGGTGGCGAGGCGTTCCCCGAGGCGGGCGGCCGCGCGGGTGGCGACGAGGGAGTTGCCGCCGAGTTCGAAGAAGTCGTCGTCGAGGCCGGCTCGTTCGGCGCCGAGCAGCTCGGTGAACACCTCCGCCACGGCCTGTTCCGTGGCGGAACGGGGTGCGCGGTATTCGTGCGTGGGCAATTCCGGTTCGGGCAGGGCCGACCGGTCGAGCTTGCCGACCGGGGTCAGCGGGATCCGGTCGAGCGGCACGATCACGGCCGGCACCATGTGGGCCGGCAGCCGGTGGGAGACGAACTCGGTCAGGGCGTCGGGGTCGACGTCCGCACCCGGGACGGGATGGACGTACGACACCAGCCGGGCCTCCCCGGAGGGGGCCTCCCGTCCCACCGTCACCGCGAAGTCGGCATCGGGGTGCGCGGCCAGCGCGGCGTCGATCTCCCCGAGCTCGATCCGGAATCCGCGGATCTTGACCTGGAAGTCGTTGCGCCCCATGTAGATCAGCCCGGCCTCGCCCGATCGGACGAGGTCACCGGTCCGGTACAGGCGGGTGCCGCCGACTCCGGCGACGAACCGCTCGGCGGTCAGCGCGGCGCGTCGATGGTAGCCGCGGGCGAGGCCGGGGCCTTCGAGATACAGCTCCCCCACGACTCCGGCCGGGACCGGGTTGAGTCGCTCGTCCAGCACGTGCGCGGTCATTCCGCGGATTGCCCGGCCGATCGTGACCTGCTCGCCGGGCTGCAGCGCGTGCGAGATGTTGGTCATGATGGTGGTCTCGGTGGGTCCGTAGCCGTTGAAGAATCGGCGGCCGGGTGCCCATCGCGCGACCAGGTCCGGCGGGCACGCCTCGCCGCCCACGACCACCATCGCGAGGGTGTCCAGCCCGGCCGGGTCGACGGACGCCAGCGCCGCGGGCGTGACGAAGGCGTGGGTGACCTGCCGGCTGCGCAGCAGCTCCGCGAGGTCCTCGCCGCCGTACACGGACGGTGGGGCGATGACCATGGTGGAGCCCGCACCGACGGCGAGCAGCAACTCGAGGACGGACGCGTCGAAGCTGGGGGACGCGAAGTGCAGGGTGCGCGAGGCCGGGGTCAGCGCGTAGCGCTCGACCTGTTCGGCGCAGAAGCCCTCCAGTCCGGTGTGGGTGACGACCACGCCCTTGGGCCGGCCCGTGGAACCGGAGGTGTAGATCACGTACGCGGGGTGCTCCGCCCGCAGCGTCCGGACCCGGTCGTCGAGCGCGACGGGTGCCGCGGACTGTTCGGCGAGGGCGGCGCGGGTCTCGGTGGAATCGAGGGCGATCCAGGGCACCGAGCCGGGCAGGTCCGGTACCGAGGCGGTGAGGGTCAGTCCGGCGCGGGCTCCCGAGTCGTCGATCATGTGCCGGACCCGGTCCTCCGGGTAGTTGGGATCGACGGGCACGAACGCCGCGCCGGCCTTGGCGACGGCCCACACCGACAGCACCGACTCGATCGACCGGGTCGACGCGACGGCGACCACGTCCTCCGGTCCGATCCCGCGCCGGATGAGCAGTCGCGCCAGGCGGGAGGAGGCCGAGTCGAGCTCGCCGTAGCTCAGGGTGCGGTCCTCGAACACCACCGCGGCCGCGGCGGGATCACGCTCGACTGCTGCTGCCAGGAGCTGGGGCAGAAGGGCGGCGCGGGGTCCGCGCCTGCGGCTGGGTCGCTGCCGGGCCGGCCGGCGGCCTCGTGAGTCGTCCGGCCGTCGGTCCCCCGAACCGTCGACACTCATCCCCGCGTGCTCCGTCGCCGGTCGTCCTGCGCGTGCACACCCAGCATCATCCACCTCGCGTATCCCTCTTCGTCCCGGCCGTCGCCCCCTGCACACGACAGTGCAGGGCGGCACGCGCCAGCCCCATTAGACCATCGGGGTGTCCGGGGCTTCGTTACGGTCGAAACCGGGAGGTCGGGCGCGGATCACACTCCGCGTCCACCGGGAGGACGACGAGCGGTACGGGTCAGCGGGCACCCCCGATCCAGCGGTCGAGCACGGGACCGATCCGGGCGAGGGCCTCCTGCGACGTCATCTTCCAGTGGGTGGCCTGGACCGATTCGACCGCCAGCGTGCCGGCGACATGCGTCCGCCACTGCGGGGCGCGGGCAGCCGAGGTTCCGTCCTCGCCCGCGGCGAAGAACAGCAGGTCCCCGTCGAAGCGGGCGGGCCGGTGCTCCGCGAGCAGCCGGTAGGACCGGCGCACGCCTTCGAAGATGCGCTCGAGGCGGGGCAGGGTCAGCGCGTCGAACGGGGCCGGCAGGTCGGCGACCAGTTCCAGTGCCTGCTCGGGAGTGAACTGCGCCGGGTCGAGGCCGGCCCCGACGTCGGTTCCGATCGCGCCGAGCAGGTCGGCGACGGTGACCGCGGACGGGACCGTCTCGGTGGGGGCACCCGGTGGGTGCGCGTCGAGCAGGGCGAGGGTGGCGACCTCGTGGCCGTCCGCCCGCAGCCGGACCGCGGCGGCGTGGGCGATGATGCCGCCGAGCGACCAGCCGACCAGATGATAGGGGCCGGCGGGCTGGATCCGCCGGATCCGCTCCACGTACCCCGCGGCCCACGCGTCGATGCTCTCGGGCAGCGGTTCGTCGTCGCTCAGGGCCGGCGACTGCAGACCGTAGAGGGGCCGCTCGGGGTCGAGGTGGCGGGCCAGGCCCGCGAAGCTCCACGACAGACCGATCACCGGATGGATGCAGAACACCGGCTCGGCGGCACCGCCCGGGCGCAACGTCAGCACCGCGTCGAACCCGGCGGTGTGATCACCCGGGTCGCCGGCGGATCCCTCGATCCGGGCGGCGAGGGCTGCGACGGTCGGGGTGAGGAACATCCACTGCAACGACACCGGCAGGTTCGTGCGTTCGCGCAGCCGGGCGATCACCCGCACCGCGCTCAGCGACGTGCCGCCGAGGTCGAAGAAGTCGTCGTCGAGACCGACTCGGAACCCGCCGGCGTCCCCCGCCGGCCCGAGAACCTCGCGGTAGGCGGCGGCGACCTCCGTCTCGAGCGGAGTGCGCGGCGGGCGGTGGTGCCGCGGGGCGATCACCGGCTCGGGGAGCGCCGCACGGTCGAGCTTGCCGTGCGGGTTCAGCGGTAGCGCATCGAGGGTGACGACGCCGGCGGGCACCATGTAGGAGGGCAGGGTCTCGGCGAGCGCCGCGCGGAGGCGGGCCACGTCGATCCGCCCGGCGGCCGGAACCACGAAGGCCACCAGCCGGTCCCCGCCGTGGACGGCGACCGCGGCGTCGCGGACCGACGGCTGGGCGCGCAGCGCGGCCTCGATCTCGCCGAGCTCGATCCGGAACCCGTGCACCTTGACCTGGAAGTCGGCGCGCTCGAGATACTCCAGGGTGCCGCGGCCGGGGTCGTCGCCGTCGATGCGCCAGCGCACCACGTCCCCGGTGCGGTAGAGGCGGGTGCCGGGCGCACCGAAGGGGTTGGCGACGAACCGCTCGGCGGTCAGGCCGGGACGGCCCAGGTATCCGCGGGCGAGCTGCACGCCGGCGAGGTACAGCTCACCGGCCACGCCCGGCGGCACGGGATGCATCCGTTCGTCGAGGACGAACGTCTGGGTGTTGGGGACGGGATCGCCGATGGGCACGGAGGTGTGCGTCGGGGCGGTGACCGCGTGCGCGGTCACCGAGACCGCGGCTTCCGTCGGGCCGTACAGGTTCACCAGGTCCGCCTTCGAGGCGCCGAGCGTGCGTCGCGCCGTCGGGGCGGGCAGTACCTCGCCGATGGCGAGGACGCGGCGCAGGGTGCCGGGCAGCGTGCCGGCCGAGTCCTCGAGCAGCGCCTCGAGCATCGACGGCACCACGTGCAGGATCGTGACCTTCTCGCGGCGGATCAGGTCGTTGAGGTAGGACGGGTCGCGGTGCCCGTCGTGGGCGGCGATCACCTGCCGGGCGCCGCACGTGAGTGCGGACCAGAACTCCCACACCGACAGGTCGAAGGTCGCGGCCGTCTTGAGCAGGACCGCGTCGTCGGGACCGAGATCGTAGTGCGCCCGCTTCCAGGCGATCTGGTTGACGATCGCCTCGTGCGGCACGGCCACGCCCTTCGGGCGTCCGGTCGATCCGGAGGTGTAGATGACGTACGCCGTGTTCGCGGCGCGCAGCGGCGCACGCCGGTCGGTGTCGGCGAGCGGCGCGGGATCGAGGTCGCCCAGGTCGAGGCGGTCGACGTCGAGCACCCTCCGGCCCGCCAGGGCGTCGACCCGGTCGGCGGTGGTCGACAGCACGCACTGCGGGGCCGCCGCGTCGAGGACGTACCGGTTGCGGGCCGCGGGGTGGTCGGGGTCCAGCGGCAGGTAGGCGCCGCCGGCCTTGGCGACGGCGTACATCGCCACCACGAGGTCGACCGAACGCCGGATACAGAGAGCCACTGTGGATTCGGGCCCCACACCCTGGGTCACGAGGTGACGGGCGAGCCGGTTGACGCGCGCGTCGAAGTCCCGATACGTGAGGGTGCCGCCGCGGAACACGAGGGCGGGGGCGTCCGGGGTGGCCGCGACCTGCTCGTCGAACAGGTCGACGAGGGTCCGGCCGGCGGAGAGGTCGGCCTGTTCGGCTTCCCATGCCCGCATCATCTCGGCCAGTTCCGCAGAGTCGTGCAGGTCGATGTCGCCGACGACGGCAGCGGGGTCGTCGACGACCGCCCGGAGTATCCGCAGATACCGCGCGAGCAGACGCCGGACCGACGGTGCGTCGAACAGGTCGGTGGCGTAACCGAATTCGATGTCGAAACCGCCCGGGCCGCCGCCCACGGCGTGATCGACCACCGTGACGTGCAGATCGAAACGCGCTGCGTACGAATCGCTCTCGACCGGAGTGATCCGCAGGCCCGGCAGCTCGAGGGCTTCCCGGGCGAAGTTCTGGTAGGAGAACCCGACCTGGAAGATCGGGTGGCGTGCGGTGGACCGGACCGGATCGAGCACCTCCACGAGGCGTTCGAAGGGGACGTCGGCGTGCGCGAACGCGTGCAGGTCGGTGTCGCGGACCTGCTCGAGCAGTGTCGCGAACGAGTCGGCGGCGTCGACGTCGGTCCGCAGGGCGAGCATGTTGACGAACATGCCGATCAGCCCGTCGAGTTCGGGGGCCGTGCGCCCCGCGACGGGCGTGCCGACGACGACGTCGTGCGTGTTCGACACGCGCGCCAGCAGCACCGCGAGGACGGCGTGCAGCACCATGAAGGGTGTCACGCCGCGCTCGCGGGCGAGTGCGCTGATCGCGTCGTAGGTGGTCTCGTCGACGTGCGCCGAGACCCGGTCCCCCGCATGACCGACGACGGGAGGCCGGGGCCGGTCGGTGGCGAGCTCGAGGTGTTCGGGGATGCCGTCGAGGGCGCGCCGCCAGTAGGCCAGCTGCCGGGCCGTGCCCGACCGGGGATCGTCCTCGTCGCCGAGGGCGTCGAGCTGCCACAGGGTGTAGTCGGCGTACTGGACGGGCAGCGGTTCCCACGCCGGTTCCCGGCCCGTCGAGCGCGCGGTGTAGGCGGTGACGAGGTCCCGGACGAGCGGACCCAGCGACGAGCCGTCGCCCGCGATGTGGTGGAGGACCACGGCGAGCACGTGCTCGTGGTCGGCGAGGCGGAAGAGCCGGACTCGCACGGGAACCTCGCCGGTGACGTCGAACCGCCCTCCCGCGAAGGCCGCGAGCCGGGCCGGGGCGTCGGAGTCGGTCGCGTCCTCCGGCCCGAGGTCGAGCGGGACGTCGCCGACGTCGAGGATGCGCTGCTCACCGACGCCGTCGACCTCGGGGTACACCGTCCGGAGCGTCTCGTGTCGCGCGACGACGTCCCGCACGGCGGCGCGCATCGCGTCGACGTCGAGCCTGCCGGACAACCGGACGGCGAGCGGGATGTTGAACACCGCCGAGTCCGGGTCGAGGCGGTTGAGGAACCACATGCGCTGCTGCGCCGGCGAGAGCGGGATCCGGTCGGGGCGCGGGCGCCGCGGCAGCAGGCCGCGCGCGGCCGTCGGCGCGGCCGCCGCCCGGGCTGCGAGCGCCTCGACCGTGGTGGCGTCGAACAGATCGGCGGCCGAGACGGTGACGCCGAGCGCTGCCCTGATCCGGCCGATCACCCGCGTGGCGAGCAGCGAGTTGCCGCCCAGGTCGAAGAAGTCGTCGTGGACCGAGACCCGCTGCACCCCGAGCACGTCGCCGAACGCCTCCGCCACGGCCACCTCCGCGGCGGAGGCCGGCGCCCGGTACGGAGCCGACGCGATCTCGGGCTCGGGCAGAGCCGCCCGGTCGAGCTTGCCCACGGGCGTCAACGGGATGGTCTCCAACGCGATCACCGACGACGGGATCATGTGGGCCGGCAGCCGCTCGGCGACGGACGCGGTGAGCACGGCGACGTCGATCGCGGAACCGGCGGCGGCGTGCACGTACGTGACGAGACGGGTGTCCCCCGTCGCGCCCCGGTGACCGACGGTGGCGGCGAAGTCGACGGTGGGATGCGCGGCGAACGCCGCGTCGATCTCCCCGAGCTCGATGCGGAAGCCACGCACCTTGACCTGGAAGTCGTTGCGGCCCAGGTACGTGATGCCCTCTCGTGCCGAACGCGGGGACCGTACCAGGTCGCCGGTGCGGTACCGCCGGGCGCCGCCGGGAGCGGCGACGAAACGGGTGGCCGTCAGTCCGGGTCGCTCGTGATACCCGCGGGCGAGGCCGGATCCGGTCAGGTACAGCTCGCCGGCCGTGCCCGCCGGCACGGGCCGCAGGCGGGTGTCGAGGATCCGGGCGGCGACTCCGCGAACGGGCCTGCCGATGGTGACGGGTGCCCCGGGCGCGAGCGGCCCGGAGATGCTGGTCATGATCGTGGTCTCGGTGGGGCCGTACCCGTTGTGGAACCGGCGGCCGGGCGCCCAGCGCGCCACCAGGTCCGGAGGGCACGCCTCGCCGCCGACCACCACCGTCTCCAGATCGTCCAGGCCCGTGGGATCGACCGAGGCGAGGGCGGCCGGCGTCACGAACGCGTGCGTGACCCGTTCCCTCCGCAGCAGCTCGGCCAGGTCGTCGCCGCCGTACACGGACGGCGGAGCGACGACCATCGTCGATCCGGATCCGACGGCGAGCAACAGTTCGAGCACCGATGCGTCGAAGCTGGGGGACGCGAAATGCAGGGTCCGGGCGGCGGGGGTGAGCCGGTAGCGCTCGACCTGCTCGGCACAGAAGTCCGCGAGTCCGGCCTGGGTGACCACCACCCCTTTCGGCCGTCCCGTCGAGCCCGAGGTGTAGATGACGTATGCGGGATGGTCGGGGCGCAGTGGACGTACGCGGTCGACGAAGGTGAGCGGGTCGGCCGGGCAGGCGTCGAGTTCCCTCCGGGTATCGGGCTCGTCCAGGACGAGGGTGTCGAACCCCTCGGGCACGACCCCCCGGTGTGCGACCACCGTGAGTGCGAGACGGGCGTCGGAGTCCGACAGCATGTACCGGACCCGATCGGCTGGATAGAGCGGGTCCACCGGGACGAACGCGGCGCCCGCCTTGGCCACCGCCCAGACGGCGAGAACGGACCGGATCGAGCGGGTGAGAAGCACCGCGACGCGGTCCTCGGGGCCGATGCCCCGCGCAATGAGCAGGCGGGCGAGCCGCGACGATTCGGCGTCGGCCTCCCGGTAGGTGAGGGTGTGTCCCTCCGCCGTGAGGGCGGGCGCTGCGGGGTCGCGTTCGACGGCGGCCGACAGCAGGTGCGGCAGCATCGTCGTGGGCGTCCGGCGCCGGGACGCGCGGAGCTTGCCACGGACGGTTGGGTAGACCACCTTGCTGTCCCCTCCGAATTCCGGATCCGTTGTGCGCGTGCGCATGCCGGGTCCGCTCATCGCCGGGGTAGCACGAACTGCCGCCACATCCGCCCTCCCCGGCGGACGCCGCTTCGCTGTCGTCTCGCGCACCGGAACCCCGACGATTCCCGGCGCAAGAGCACTTCGTCACCATTCCACACGAAAACAAACCGTGCCACCTGTTCGTACGTCCAGTAACTAAGTTACCGGCAGGTAGACCGGCATTCCGGACAGCGCCCGGCCGTGCCCGCGCGGCCCGTGCGGATGCCCGATTCGTCGCACGCCGCAGCGCCGTTCCGGAGTCGCCCCACGCGTGAGCGGCGCCCGCAAGCCTCCGCCTCCCCGCCGGGGCAGACCCGTCACCTGTGGTTTCGGAAAGAGACGCGGAACGCACGGCGGGAGACGCCCGTGTCGATCCGGCAATTCGATCCGGCAGTCTCGGTCGCCACCCGGCCGGTGCCGACACCGTCCCCGGTTCGTCCACCGATTGGACAATTCACTTTCGGCGTCCGACGTGACCTCGGACACAGCGGGCGCGCGCAGGCCACGCCCGCGGAATGCCGCACCCCTACGAGTCAGCGCGCGGCACACCCGCATTCCGGGCAGGAACCGTCCGACGTCCAGCCTGCCAACAGCGGTCCGAGACGAGTACACGCCCTCGGCCCGGTCATCTCCCAGTGCGAGACGGAAAGGTCGTGCCGATGCACCTCGTCCGCGACGTAGGGCGCCCAGTCCCGGCCCGAGTCCGCGTCCGGCCCGGCCTGCGACGCGGCGCCGACGAACAGCATGCGCCCCTCGTACCGGCCCGGAACATGCCCCTCGAGCGCATCGAACGAGCGCTCGATGCTCGTCAGGACGGACGCCGACAGATCCGGGTCGATGTCGTCGGCGAGCACCTCGAGACCGTCCTCGACCCCACCGGGTCCGCCACCGTGGCTCGCATTCAGGGCCACTGCCGCCACCGAGACCGGATCGACCGAGGAGCGCACGGCGTCGGGCAGGGAGGAGTCGAGGAGCACGAGCGAACCGACCTCGAGTCCGGCCCGCTGGAGCTGGACCGCCATCTCGTGCGCGATCACTCCGCCGAGGGACCACCCCACCAGATGGAAGGGACCGTCCGGGTGGACCCGCCGGACCTCCGAGACGTACCGGCCCGCCCAGGACGCGATCGAATCGGGGAGATCCGACTCGCCCGACAGTGCCGGGGACTGCAATCCGTAGACCGGGCGGCCCGGCTCGACGTACCGGGCGAGCGATGCGAAACTCCAGGCGAGCCCGATCACCGGGTGCACGAAGAACACCGGATCGCGCCCCTCGTCGCCCTCGCGCAGCGGCAGCAGCACGGCCAGGGCCGAGTCGGAGCCTCCGCTTGCCGCCGGCTCCTCGTCCGCCGACCGCTCGATCCGGGCCGCCAGGTCGGCCACCGCCGGATGAGCGAACACCCATTCGAGCGGGATCGGACGATCGAGTCGGCGGGTGAGCTCACGGGTCACCCGCACGGCCACGAGGGACGACCCGCCGAGAACGAAGAAGTCGTCGTCGGATCCGACCCGGTCCGCGGCGAGGACGTCCGCGAACACCTGCGCAACCGCGCGCTCGACCGGCGTCGCCGCAGCCCGGTAGGACGCCCGCGCGGGCATCGGCACGGGCAGCGCGCCACGATCGACCTTGCCCGTCGCCCCGACGGGGAGCCGGTCCAGGCGCACGATCGAAGCCGGCACCATGTAGTTCGGCAGTTCGTCCGCGAGCTCGCTGCGTAGGGACGTCGCATCGAAGTCCGATTCGTTCTGTGCAGCAACGACATACGCGACGATCCGCGCGCCGGTCGCCGCGTCCTGATGCACCGTCGCGACCGCGGCCGACACGATGGGCAGGCGCAGCAGCGCGGCCTCGATGTCGCCGAGCTCGATCCGGAATCCGCGAAGCTTGACCTGGGAGTCGCCACGCCCGACGTGCTCGAGGACTCCCTCAGCGGTCCACCGGGCCAGATCGCCGGTGCGGTACAGCCGTCCCCCGGCCCCGAAGGGGTCGGCAACGAACCGGTCCGCGGTCACCCCGGGGCTTCCGCTGTATCCCCGCGCGAGCTGCCGGCCCGCCAGATAGAGCTCACCGGTCACTCCGGTGGGCACGGGGCGCAGCCGCCGGTCGAGTACATAGACGCGGGTGTTCCACTCGGGCACCCCGATCGGCACCTGGTCGGCGTCCGCCGCCGTGACCCGGTGCGCCGTGACCGACACGGCCGCCTCGGTGGGTCCGTACAGGTTGACGAGTTCCGCCCGGCTCGACCGGCGGCACGCCCCGGCGACAGCCCCCGGGAGCGTCTCCCCGATCGAGAGCACCCGTCGCACCGAGGTGGGCAGCTCTCCGCCTGCACCAGAGATCAGGGCGCTCAGCAGGGATGGAACCAGGTACAGCGTCGTGACGGCTTCGCGTTCGACGAGCGCGAGCAGGCGGTCCGGATCGCGGCGGGACTCGGGATCGGCAACCACCAGCCGGCCGCCGCATGTCGTGGCGCCCCAGAACTCCCACACCGACAGGTCGAACGTGGCCACGGTCCGCTGTACCGTCACCTCCCCCGGACCGAACTCGAACTCCGCATGCAGCCAACGCAACTGGTTGACCACCGCGCCGTGGTCCACCGCCACGCCCTTGGGCACACCCGTCGATCCCGACGTGAACAAGATGTAGGCGAGGTTCGCGGGATGCAGCGGCGCAGTCCTGTCCGCGTCGGTCACCGGGGCCGCCGAGTGCTGCGACAGATCCACCCTCGAGACATCGAGAACCCGGACCGGCTCCGGCACCACCTCGCTCGCGACGCCGGCGGATGCCGCGGACACGAGCACCGTCGCCGGCCGCGCCGCCGCGACCATGCGCACCAGCCGTGCGGCCGGAAGCGACGGATCGAGCGGAACGTACGCGCCCCCGGCGGCGGACACCGCGTACATCGCGACGACGAGCTCCACCGATCCGGGAATCAGCAGACCGACCCGGACCTCCGGCCCGACACCCACCGCCACCAGCGCGCGGGCCAGCCGGGCGACGCGGTCGCCGAGCTCACCGTACGTCAACTGCACCCCGTCCCCGACGAGCGCGACCTCGTCCGGGCGTTCGCGTACCTGGCGCCGGAGCAGATCGGGCAAGCAGTCGCCGACCGCACAGTCGCCGCCCGCACGGTCGCCGCCCGGACTGTCGACGCGGGTGTCGTTCGCGGCCTCGAGCAGCGCCTGTCGTTCCCCGTCGACGAGGAGATCGGCGTCGCCGACCGCGCGGTCGGGAGCCGAGACCAGTTCGCCCAGGATCCGGACGAACCGGTCCGCGACGGACGCCGCCGCGTGGCCGTCGAAGAGATCGGTGGCGTACGACAGATGCCCGCCGATCCCCGCCGGCGTCCCGTCCGCCGCGTAGCTGTCACCGACGATCAGGTGCAGGTCGAACTGGGCGATCTCCCCTGTGACGTCGACCCGGGCCGCCGTCAGGCCGGGGAGTTCGAAATCGACCGCTCCGAGGTTCTGGAACGACAGGCCCACCTGGAACAGCGGATGCCGCGCCATGGACCGGGCCGGCGCCAGCGCCTCGACGAGCTGTTCGAACGGGACGTCCGCGTGGGCCAGGGCCTGGAGGTTCTTCTCCCGGGCCTGCGCGAGCAGCGAAGTGAAGGAGGCGGCCGGGTCGACCCGCGTCCGGAACACGAGGGTGTTCACGAACATCCCGATCAGGTCGTCGAGGGCTGCCTCGCCTCGGCCGGCCACCGGGGTGCCCACGGCGACGTCCTCGGTGCCGGACAGCCGGGCCAGCAGCACCGCGAAGGCGGCGTGCACGACGGTGAACGGCGTCGTCCTCGTTGCCGCCGCGAGTGCCGCCACCCTGCCGTGCAGGTCCGCGTCGATCGTGACGGGAACCCGGTCGCCCCGGTAGGACTGAACCGGGGGCCGCGGCCGGGTCGTGGGCACCGGCAACTGGTCGGGCAGACCGGCCAGTTCGTCGGCCCAGAAGGCGAGCTGGCGGGAGACACGCGACGCCGGGTCGGTTTCGCTGCCCAACAGGTCCCGCTGCCACAGGGTGTAGTCCGCGTACTGCACGGGAAGTGGCTGCCACGCAGGTTCGCGGCCCGCCTGGCGCGCGCTGTACGCGTGGGCCAGATCACGGACGAGCGGCGCCACGGAGTATCCGTCCGCTGCGATGTGGTGCACCACGACGAGCAGGACGTGTTCGGCCGGGGACAACCGGAACAGCCGCACGAGGACCGGCACGGACCCGGTGACATCGAACCGGGTCGCCGCCGCCGACCGGACGGCGGCGCGGAGTGCCGGTTCGTCGACGTCCGTCGGGTCCAGGGCGGGCGCACCGGCGCCGGCGGGCAGTATCTGCTGGACCGGCACCCCGTCGACCTCGGGGTAGAAGGTCCGGAGGACCTCGTGGCGGGCGACGACGTCGGCGATCGCCGACTGCAGCGCCGCCCGATCGAGTCGCCCGGTCAGCCGCACAGCCATCGGAATGTTGTAGGCCGCGGCGGTCGCCTCGAACCGGCTGAGGAACCACATCCGCTGCTGGGCGGGCGACAGCGGAATCCGTTCCGGACGCGGCCGGGCGGCCAGGGCGGGCGAGCCGCCGGACCCGATGCGGCGTTCCACGGCTGCCGCCAGCGACTCGATCGTCGACGCCTCGAAGATCACGCGCACGGGGACCGACGCGTGCAGCGCCGCCCCGAGCCGGGCGACGACGCGCGTGGCGATCAGCGAATTCCCGCCGAGCGCGAAGAAGTCGTCGTCGAGACCGAGTCGCTCCGCGCCGAGCACCTCCCCGATCACCGAGGCGACGGTCCTTTCGACCGCGGTGGCGGGCGGGCGGAACTCCCGGACGGCCGGGACGGGTTCGGGCAGGGCTCGGCGATCCACCTTCCCGGAGGTGGTGAGCGGGAGCGTCCCGAGCACGGTCACCACGTCGGGCACCATGTACCGCGGCAGCACGCGTCCCACGGCCGCACGAACGGTGGCACCGTCGACCGCGGCACCGTCCGCCGGCACGACGTACGCGGTGAGCTGCGCACCGTGGGTCCCGTCGTGGACGGTCACGGCGGCCTGCGCGATCTCCGGCTGCGCCAGGAGTGCCGCCTCGATCTCCCCCAGCTCGATTCGCAGGCCGCGCACCTTCACCTGGAAGTCGTTGCGGCCCAGGAATTCGAGGGTTCCGTCCGGCAACCATCGGACCCGGTCGCCGGTGCGGTACATCCGCGCCCCGCCGGGGTGCGCGACGAACCGTTCCGCGGACAGATCCGGTCGGCCGTGGTAGCCACGGGCAAGTTGCACCCCACCGAGATACAGCTCCCCCGGCACCCCGATCGGCACCGGGTTCAGCCGCCCGTCGAGAACGTAGGCGGTGGTGTTGCGGATCGGGTGGCCGATCGGAACGGTGCCGGCATCGCCGCGACGTCCGTCGCACCGCAGCACGGTCGCGGTGACGGTCGCCTCGGTCGGACCGTACGTGTTGTCCAGCAGCGCATCCGAGCGTTCCGCGAATCGTGCCGCGAGCTCGGCGGGCAGCGCCTCGCCACCGACGGACAGATACCTGAGCGTCGCCGGAAGTTCGAGGTCGGGATCCGCGAGGAACAGGGCGAGCATCGTCGGGACGAACTCGAGGATGCCGACGGCCCACTGCCGCGAGAGACGGGCCAGGTAGTCCGGGTCGCGATGGCCTCCCGGTGCCGCGATCACGAGGCGTGCACCGACCTGCAACGGGAAGAACAGCTCCCACACCGACGCGTCGAACGTGACAGGGGTCTTCTGCAGAGCCGTGTCCCCGACGCCGAAGTCGTAGCGTTCACGCATCCAGGTCATCTGGTTGACGACGGCGCCGTGGGTGACGGCTACCCCCTTGGGCCGGCCCGTCGACCCGGAGGTGTAGAGCACGTAGGCGATGTGCGCCTCGTGCGGCGGCGCCAGCCGCTCGTGGTCGGCGAACTCGGTGACCGGCGTCGGTGCGACGTCCGATTCGTCGACCACGAGCACCGGGACGGATCCGGGGAGCGTGCCCCGGTCGTGCGTCGTGGTCAGTACCAGCACCGGCTCGGCGGTGTCGAGGACGTACGCCGTTCGCTCGGCGGGATGCTCCGGGTCGAGCGGCACGTACCCGCCACCGGCCCGGAGCACCGCATAGATGCCGACCATCATCTCGACCGATCGGCTCATGTGGACACCGACCAGGCGCTCGGGACCGACGCCGCACGCGACGAGACGCCGTGCGAGCCGGTCCACCCGGGAGGCGAACTGCGCGTAGGTCAGCGCGGTGTCCTCGAAGACGACTGCCGTCGCGTCCGGGGTGCGCCGCGCCTGCCGGGTGAACGCGTCCAGGACCGACCGGTCGCCGAGCGGCGCAGCCGTCCGGTTCAGCTCGTCGAGCCGGGCGCGTTCCTCCGCCGTGCGCAGGTCGATGCCGCCGACCGCAACGCCCGGATCGGCCGCCGCCACCTCCAGGATCGACACGAGCCTCGCAGCGAACGTCCGCACGGTGCCCTCGTCGAACAGGTCACAGGCGTAGACGACGGACCCGGCTATCCCCTCGCGGCGACCCTGCTCGTCGCGCATCTCGGTCAGGTGGAGCTCGAGGTCGAGTTTGGCGCCGCCCGGGGGCGTTCCGACCGGCGCGATCTGCAGGTCCGGCAGTGCGATCTCGGAGCGGGCGAAGTTGTGCACCACGAGCAGCACCTGGAACAGCGCCGAATGCGCGGTGGACCGGACGGGATCGAGGACCTCCACGAGACGTTCGAGCGGAACGTCGGGGTTGCCGAACGCGGCGAGGTCGACCTCTCGCACGGCGGCGAGGATCTCGGCGAAGGTGGCGTCCGGGTCGATCCGGGTACGCAGCACGAGGGTGTTGCCGAACATCCCCACGAGATCGTCCAGTGCCTCCTCGCCGCGGCCGGCGACCTGTGCCCCGACGGGGATGTCGTCGGTACCGGACAGGCGGGCCAGCAGGACCGCGAGCGCGGCGTGCACGAGCATGAAGAACGTCACCCCGTGGTCCCGCGAGAGCCGATCGAGCCGGGCGGCCGACGACTCGTCCAGTGTGAAGTCGACGCTCGCGCCGCGTCCGGTCTGCACGGCGGGCCGCGGGCGGTCGGTCGGCAGCTCCAGCAGGTCCGGCAGGCCCGCCAGCGCCGTGGTCCAGTAGTGCATCTGACGCGAGAGCAGCGAGTCGGGGTCGTCCTCGGATCCCAGCACATCCTGTTGCCACAGTGCGTAGTCGGCGTACTGGACGGGCAGGGGTTCCCACGCCGGCTCGTCGCCCGCTCTCCGGGCCAGGTACGCGGTGGCCAGGTCCCGGGCCATCGGGGCCCGGGATCCGCCGTCGCCGGCGATGTGGTGGACGACGACGACCAGCACGTGGTCCCGGTCGGTGAGGCGCAGCAGGGCCGCCCGGACGGGTACCGCGGCGGTGACGTCGAAGCCGCGGGAGACGAGTGCGGCGATCCGCGAGGGCAGCTCGTCCTCGGTCACGTCCTGCGGCGCCGGATCGACCGGTACGTCCTCGACCGGCACGATCACCTGGAACGGTCCGGCATCGGAGTCGGGGAAGACGGTGCGCAGCGCCTCGTGCCGGGCGAGCAGGTCGCGCAGTGCCGCCTGCAGGGCGGGCACGTCCAGCTCGCCGGTCAGTCGCAGCACGAGCGGGATGTTGAAGGCGGCGGAGTCCGGGTCGAACCGGTTGAAGAACCACATCCGCCGCTGCGCGAGCGACAGCGGAATCCGCTCGGGGCGCTG
The DNA here is from genome assembly GCF_000256505.1 of Rhodococcus sp. P14. Lineage (NCBI taxonomy): Bacteria > Bacillati > Actinomycetota > Actinomycetes > Mycobacteriales > Nocardiaceae > Rhodococcus > Rhodococcus sp. P14. The sequence continues at coordinate 16,642 of NZ_AJFC01000289.1, forward strand.
CCGGCGCCGCAGGGGCGTCCGGGACGGGACGGCGATGGGGTCCCCCATCCGCGCCGCCAGGGCCGACACCGTGGGCGCCTCGAACAACGTCCGCACCGGCACCCGGACGCCGAGGGCGGCATCGAGCCGCGCGACGACCTGCATCGCGAGCAGCGAGTTGCCGCCGAGCGCGAAGAAGTCGTCGGCGCGGCCGACCCGCTCGAGCCCGAGCACGGCGCCGTACACGTCTGCGACCGCCTGCTCGTCGTCCGTCGCCGGGGCGCAGTACTCGGTCGACTCGGGCTGCGGCACCGGCAGTGCCCGCTTGTCCAGCTTGCCTCCGCCGGTGAGGGGCAGGGCGTCGAGCACGACGACACGGCCGGGCACCATGTGGTGCGGCAGCTTCCCGGCGAGGAACTCGCGCAGGTGTGCAGGGTCGGGCACGGCGCCGGCGGCGCCGACGACGTAACCGACCAGCCTGTCCCCGCCGTGCGGATCGGGGTGCAGCACCGTCGCCGCCTGCGCGACCGACGGATGCCGCTCGAGCGCGGCGTCGATCTCGCCGAGTTCGACCCGGAATCCACGCAGCTTGACCTGGGAGTCGCCGCGCCCGAGGTATTCCAGCTCGGCGACCGCACCGGTGCCGCGCCATCGCACCAGGTCACCGGTTCGGTACATCCGGGTGCCCGGCGTCCCGAACGGATTCGCCACGAACCGCGCGGCCGACAGGCCGCTGCGCCGGTGGTATCCCCGAGCGAGAGCAGTCCCGGCCAGGTACAGCTCGCCCACGACGCCGGTCGGCACCGGCCGCAGCCGGGAGTCGAGCACCAGTGCGGACACTCCCGGGACGGGCCGGCCGACGGTCACCGGACGCCCGGGCTGCAGCCGCGCGAACGAGGAGATGATCGTCGTCTCGGTCGGCCCGTAGCCGTTGAAGTACTTCCGCCCCGGCGCCCACCGTGCCAGCAGGTGCGGCGAGGTCACGTCCCCGCCGACCGATACGGCCTCGAGGCTCTCGAGGCCCGACGGATCGACCGTCCCGAGGACGGCCGGGGTGATGATGGTGTGGCTGACCCGTTCGGCCCGGATCAGTTCCGCCAGTTCCGGCCCGCCGACGATCGTGGACGGCACCACGACCAGCGTCGCACCCTGGGAGAACGCGACCATCCATTCGAGCACCGACGGGTCGAAACTCGGCGAGCACACGTGCAGGAAGCGCGCCCGCGACGTCACGCCGTACAGGGTCACGGCGGTCTCGAGGAGCGGGTCGAGGCCGGCGTGGGTGACCACCACTCCCTTGGGCTGCCCGGTCGACCCCGACGTGTAGATGACGTATGCCGCGTGCTGCGCCGACAGCGGCCGTACGCGCTCGGGCACCCCGGCGGCGGATCGTGCCGCGACGGCCCGCGCGAACTCGGGATCGTCCAGTTCCAGCCGGACCGCGGATCCGGGCAGCGCGGAGGCGTATTCGGTGGAGGTGAGGCACACCGCCGCACCGGAATCGGCGAGCATGTACCGGACCCGGTCCACCGGATAGGACGGGTCCACCGGAAGGTGCGCGGCGCCGGCCTTCGCGACCGCCCACACCCCGAGCACCATCTCGTACGAACGCGGGAACGCCAGGGCCACGACGTCGTCGGGGCCGATGCCGCGTGCGGCCAGCTCCCGCGCGAGCCGCGACGACGACTCGTCGAGTTCGCGGTAGGTGATCGTCCGGTCCCGGTACCGGACGGCCGGCGCCTCGGGGTTGCGAGAGACCGCCGCCGTCAGGATCTCGGCAAGCGTGCGGGCACCGCCCGGCGCGGCGTCCGGGACCCGCGTGAGCCGGGCGGCCTCGTCGCCGGTGAGGAGCGCGAGGTCGCCGACCGGCACGGCCGGCTCCGCCACGGCGCCGGCCAGCAACCGCACGAACCGTCGCGCGAATCCGGCCACCGTCTCGTCGTCGAACAGATCCCGGGCGAAGACGAGCTCCGCCGACATTCCCGCCGGTTCCCCGTCGAGGTCCGTGTGCTCGCGCAGGGTCAGCGACAGGTCGAACTTCGCGGTGGTCACCTCGAACGGCACCGCCGCCAGGCTCAGGCCCGGCAGCTCGAGCCCCGCCGGGGGCAGGTTCTCGAGTGCGAGGGCCACCTGGAACAGCGGGTGCCGCGCGGTCGAACGCTCCGGCGCGAGCAGTTCCACCACCCGCTCGAAGGGGATCTCCGCGTGGGCGAACGCCTCGAGGTCGCTGTCGCGGACTCGTGCGAGGTGGTCCGCGAACCCGGAACCGGGATCGATCCGGGTCCGCAACACCAGGGTGTTGACGAACATGCCGACCATCTCGTCCAGCGCGGCGTCACCGCGGCCGGCGACCGCGGTACCCACGGCGATGTCGTGCGACGACGACATCCGGGCGAGGAACACCGCGAGTGCGGTGTGCAGGACCATGAACAGGGTCGACCCGTTCTGCCGCGCCAGTTCCGCGGCCCGCCGATGCGTCGGAGCATCGATGGCGAAGGCGATCCGGCCGCCGGCGAAGGACTGCACCGGGGGGCGGGCGCGGTCGGTCGGCAGGTGCAACTCCTCGGGCAGATCCGCGAGGACCCGCTGCCAGTACCGCGCCTGCGCCGCGAGTGGACTGCCGGCGTCCCCCTCCGATCCGAGCGCCTCGCGCTGCCACAGCGCGAAGTCCGCGTACTGCAGCGGCAGCGGCTCCCATCCGGGTTCCCCGCCGGCGGCACGCGCGGCATACGCGGTCATCAGATCTCGGGTCAGCGGCGCCATCGACCAACCGTCGGCGCTGATGTGGTGTGCCACGAACACGAGCACGTGCTCGTCGTCCGCGACGCGGAACAGCCGCACCCGGAACGGCACTTCGGCGGTCACGTCGAAACCGGTGGCCACCGCGTCGGCGATCCGGTCCGCCAGATCCGTCGGCCGCACCGACTCCGACACCCAGTCGGGCGTGTACCCGGCGACGGGAACGATCGCCTGGTACGGCAGCCCGTCCCGCTCCGGATACCGGGTCCGCAGGACCTCGTGCCGGGTTGCGATGTCGTACACGGACTCTCGCAGGGCACCGACGTCGAGTCGGCCCGTCAGCCGGATCGCCACCGGGATGTTGTCGGCCGCGGAGGTCGGATCGAACCGATTGAGGAACCACATCCGCTGCTGCGCGAACGACAGCGGCACGTGGTCCGGACGCTCCCGCGGCGTCAACGGAACCGACTGGGCCGCAAGGCTACCCGACTCCAGGTGCGCCGCCAACGCGGCCACGGTCGGCGCCGCGAACACCACCGGCACCGGCACCCGGGTCTCCAGGGCGGCGCCCAGGCGCGCCACCAACCGGGTCGCCAGCAGGGAATTCCCACCCAGCTCGAGGAAGGAATCGTCCAGTCCGACGCGCTCGCGGCCGAGCACCTCGGCGAACACCGACGCGACGGTCTCCTCGACCGGGGTGCGCGGCGCCCGGTATTCCCGTTGGGCGAACACCGGTTCGGGCAGCGCCGCCCGATCGAGCTTGCCCACCGGCGTGAGCGGCACCGCGTCGAGCACCGTCACCAGGGCAGGCACCATGTGGGCGGGCAACGTCTCGGCCAGCCCGGCGAGCACCGCCGGCACCTCCAGCCGGGTTCCGGCCGCCGGCAGCACGTACGAGACCAGTGCCGCCTCCCCGGACGGCAGCACCTTCCCGAGGGTCGCCGCGAACTCGATGTCGGGCCGCGCCGTCAGCGCGGCGTCGATCTCTCCCAGTTCCACCCGGAACCCGCGGATCTTGACCTGGAAATCGCTGCGCCCGAGGTACTCGATCGGACCGTCGGCCGCGCGGCGGACCAGGTCCCCCGTCCGGTACATCCGGGTTCCCGGATCCGACCCGAACGGATCGGCCACGAACCGCTCCGCCGTCAGCCCCGGTCGACGGTGGTAGCCGCGCGCGACCTGAGCGCCGGCCAGATACAGCTCACCGACCACCCCCGGCGGCACCGGCCGCAACCGGCCGTCGAGGACGTACGCTCCCACACCCGGGATCGGGGTGCCGATCGTGATCGGCTCGCCGGTCACCAGCGGCGCGCTGCTGGTGGCCAGGATCGTCGCCTCCGTAGGCCCGTACGCGTTGAAGAACCGCCGGCCGGGAGCCGACCAGCGGTTCACCAGTTCCGGTCCGAACGCCTCCCCGGCTGCCACCACGACCCGCAGGTCCGTCAGCCCCGCGGGATCCACCGAGCTCAGCGCCGCCGGGGTGATGAACACGTGCGTCACCGCAGCGGCAGCCAGGACGTCGGCCAGGTCGGCGCCGCCGCCCACCGATGCCGGCGCCACCACGACCGTCGCACCCGCGGAGAATCCGGTCAGCAACTCGAGCAGGGAGACGTCGAAGCTCGGCGAGCACACGTGCAGCACCCGCGCGTCCGCATCGACCTCGTAGTGCCCGCGCTCGGCGGAGATCACGCCGGCGATGCCGGCGTGCGTGACCGCCACCCCCTTGGGGCGGCCCGTGGAGCCGGACGTGTAGATCATCCACGCGATGTCGAGGCCCTCGAGCGCGCGTGTCCGGTCGGCGTACGAGATCGGATGCCCGGGCAACTGTCGGACCTGCCCGGCCGTCGCCGCGTCGTCGAGCCGCACCTGTTCGACCCCGGCGGGCACGGCGGCGGAGAAGTCGTTCACCGTCAGGCACAGGGCCGCGCCGGAGTCGGCCAGCATGAACTCCACCCGCTCGAACGGGTAGCGCGGATCGACGGGGACGAACGTCGCCCCCGACTTCGCCACCGCCCACAGCGCGAGCACCGACTCCAGGGAACGAGGTATCGCCACCGCGACCGCATCCCCCGGCCCGACGCCGCGACCGATCAGCCACCGTGCCCACCGCGACGACGTCTCGTCCAGTTCCCGGTACGACAGGGAGCCGCCCCCGGCGGCGCACACCACCGCCGGGTGGTCGCCGCGCTGTTCCACCGCAGACGTCAGCAGAGTCGGCAGCGGTGCCACGCGCGCGGCCCGGCTACGCGAACGGCCTGGTTCCCGGCGCCGCACCCCCGACTCCCGCCTCACGCGCCCGGACCTCGCTCTGCCCGGACCGGGCTCCTGCGTTGCACTACGGAACAGCTCCTTCCACGCGCGGGAAGAGAATGGAGAACTCGTCCCGCCCGCAGGCAATCTACCGGCCGGTATTCAGTTCCGCATACTCCACGGGTCGACGGCGGCCACTGTCGCCCACTCGTCACCCGCTGCGGCGGACCCCGCAGGAACCTCGTCGCGGTCGGTGACGACCACGACCCGAAGGTCCTCGGCCGGCGCGTCGTTCAATGCCTCTACCTGCGACGACGCGACGAACGCGTGGGTCACCCACTCGTCGGCCACCACGGCGGCGAGGTCGGCGTCCGGCTCGGGCACCACCACCACCGCACCGGCGATCCCGGCCGCCAGGATCGCGAAGACGCGCCACTGCTCCGCCGTACCGTCGCACACCAGCAACCGTGACTCGTAGTCCAGCTTCCCCGCCGCCCCTCCGCCGCGGGCGAGGGCGACCAGTTCGCCGTGGTCGACCACACGGCCGGCCACCCACAGCGCGGGGTGCTGCGGCTGCAGGACCCGGACCCGCTCCGAGTAGTCGACCGGACGGGCGGACAGCGCCGCCACGGTGGCCACCGTCGCCGGCTCGTCGAGGTACAGCCAGCGCGCAGCGGCGGAGGGCCGGACGTCCGCCCCGTGCGTCGCCAACCCGAGCCCGGGTGTCTGCGCGGCCGTGGAGCCGGAGACAGCAGGCACGATCGCGGCGCCCGCCTTGGTGATCGCCCAGAGCGCGATGACCAGTTCCGGCCCGGCCGGCGCGGCGACCGCGACACCGTCGCCGGGCCCGACACCCTGGGCGATGAGATACCGGGCCCACTGCGACGACCGGCGCTCGAGCTCGAGATAGGTGACCTCGGCACCGTCCGCGACGAACGCCGGGGCCTCCGGGTCGGACTCCACCGCGACCTGCCACTCCTGCGGCACGGTCCGCTCGACCCGGTCGGGGGCCGCCACCGGCTCGGGCTCGATGTCGGCGGGCGCCGAGCGCTCGGTCTCGGTCCGGATGTCGATGTCTCCGACCACGGCCCGAGGGCTCTCCGCGACGGCGCGCAGGACGGTCAGGAAACGTTCGGCGAAGGTGGCGACGGTGCCGGCGTCGAACAGGTCCACGGCATAGGTGAACCCGACGTGCATGCCGGCGGCCGTCCCGCCCGGGTGCTCGCGCGGATCGACCGTCACCTGCAGGTCGAACTTGGCGGCGAGTTCGCCGCCGTCGAGCGCCTCGACGGTGAGATCCGGCAGTTCGAGCCGCGCTGCCTCGGTGTTCTGGAACGACAGCACCGTCTGGAAGACCGGATGCCGGGCCGGGGAGCGCGCGGCGACCACGTCGTCGACCACCCGCTCGAACGGCACGTCGGCGTGACCGAACGCCTCGAGGTCGACCGCGCGGGCCCGGTCGAGCAACTCGGCGAAGGACGCCGCCGGGTCCACGTCCGTACGCAGCGCAAGGGTGTTGACGAACATCCCGACCAGGTCGTCGAGGCGCCGGTCGCCGCGGCCCGCGACCGGCGTGCCGACGACGATGTCGTGAGTGCCGCTGAGGCGGGCCAGCAGCACCGCGAGGGCCGCGTGGACCACCATGAACAGCGACGCCCGGTGCGCGAGCGCAAGCGCGTCGAGCCGCTGCCGGATCTGCTCGTCGACCTGCACGGCCACCGTGCCGCCGCGCAGCGACGGCTGCGGCGGCCGCGGCCGGTCCGTGGGCAGATCGAGGAGCTCGGGCACGCCCGTCAGGCGGGAACGCCAGTAGGCGAGCTGGGCACCGGCCGGGGACTGCGCGTCGTCGGCGTCGCCGAGGACCCGGCGTTGCCAGAGCGCATAGTCGGCGTACTGCACCTCGAGCGGCGCCCAGGCGGGAGCATCTCCGGACAACCGCGCCGCGTACGCGGTCATCAGGTCCCGCGCCAGCGGCGCCAGCGACGCACCGTCGGCGGAGATGTGGTGGACGACGAGAGCGAGCACGTGGTCGTCGGCGCCGACCGAGACGATCCGGCCGCGCACCGGCACCTGCGACGAGACGTCGAACCCTTCGGCAGCGAGGGCGACGACCTCGGCGAGCGCCTCCTGCTCGGATGCGGCCTCGACCGGCACCACCGCGGGCACGACGGCGTCGGCGTCGAGGATGCGCTGGTAGGGCCCCGTCTCGTCCTGCGGGTACAGGGTGCGCAGCGACTCGTGCCGGTCGATCACGTCGCGCACGGCCGCGGTGAGCGCCGCGGTGTCGAGGCGGCCGCGCAGCCGGATCGCGAGCGGGATGTTGTAGCTCGCGGAGGCGGGGTCGAGCTGGTTGAGCACCCACATGCGCTGCTGGGCGAGGGAGAGCGGCACCCGGTCGGGGCGGGACCCGGCGGTCAGCGCGGGCCGGGCCACCGATTCCGCGTGTGCGTCGGCCCGGGCGGCGAGTTCGGCCACCGTCGGCGCCTCGAACAGCTCACGGATCGCCAGGGCGGTTCCCAGCGACTCGTTGACCCGCGCGATCACCCGCGTCGCGATGAGCGAGTTGCCGCCGAGGTCGAAGAACGAGTCGTCCGCCCCGGCTCCCTCGACGCCGAGCACGTCGGCGAAGACCTGTGCGACGACGTGTTCGGCGTCGGTGACCGGCTCGCGGCGCGTGCCCGCGGTGGTGGTCGCCCGGGGCACCGGCAGGGCGCGCCGGTCGAGCTTGCCGTTGACGGTGAGGGGCAGCTCGTCGAGAACGACCACGACGTCCGGAACCATGTATCCGGTGAGGAAGGCGCCGAGCTGCTCGCGCACGCGGGCCACGTCGAGGTCCTCCCCGGCGCGGGGCACCACGTATGCGACCAGCCGATCGCCGAGACCGTCGTCGCGGACCACCGCGACCGCCTGGGCCACCCCGTCGGCACGCACCAGCGCCGCCTCGACCTCGCCGAGTTCGATGCGGAATCCCCGCAACTGCACCTGCGCGTCGCTGCGCCCCGCGTACTCGAGCTCACCGTCGGCGTTCCACCGGGCGACGTCGCCGGTGCGGTAGAGCCGGCCCGACCCGAACGGGTCGGCGACGAACCGGGCGGCGGTCAGCCCCGGACGACCGAGGTAGCCACGCGAGAGCTGATCGCCCGAGACGTACACCTCGCCCGGCACGCCCACCGGGACGGGCTGCAGCAGCCGGTCGAGCACCCGCAGCCGCAGACCCGGCAGCGAGCGGCCGATCCGGCTGGCGGCACCGGCGCGGGCGTCGCCGCGGTCGAGGGCCCGGAACGACACGTGGACCGTGGTCTCGGTGATGCCGTACATGTTGACCAGGGTCGGGGCCACGGGCCGGCGCCCGTACCAGCCCTCGAGCCTGCCGAGGTCGAGGGCCTCGCCGCCGAACACGACGTAGCGCAGGGCGAGCGGACCGGCGTCGGGGCGCTCCACCGACGCCACCCGGTCGGCCTCGTCGAGCTGGAGGAACGCCGAGGGGGTCTGGTTCAGCACGGTGACCCGCTCGGCCCGCAGCAGCTCGAGGAACTGCTCGGGCGAGCGCGACGTGAGGTAGTCGACGACGACGAGCCGGCCGCCGTACAGGAGCGGTCCCCACAGCTCCCACACCGTGAAGTCGAACGCGTAGGAGTGGAACAGCGTCCACACGTCGTCGGAGCCGAACCCGAACAGCGGTTCGGCGTTGGCGAACAGGGTCAGCACGTTGCGGTGGGTGACCGCGACGCCTTTCGGGCGGCCCGTCGAGCCGGAGGTGTAGATGACGTACGCACGGTTGTCCGCGCGCAGCGGCGCGATCCGCTCGGCGTCGGTGACCGGCCCGCTCGGCGCGTGCGGGTCGTCGTCCTCGACGTGCACCCGTGGCAGGCCGAGGTCCGGCAGGACACCGCCTGCGTCGGTGAGGAGGCAGCGCGGCCGGGAGTCCTCGAGCATGTACCGCAGCCGCTCGGCGGGGTAGGGGGGGTCGATGGGCAGATACGCGGCACCCGACTTGAGTACCGCCAGCAGTGCCACGATCAGGTCGGCCGACCGGGGCAGCGCGACGGCCACGAGCTCGTCCGGGCCCGCTCCGGCCGCGACGAGCCGCCGGGCCAGGCGGTTGGCCCGCGCGTCGAGCTCGGCGAACGTGAGGGTGCGTCCGGCGAACGTGACGGCCGGGGCGTCGGGGCTGCGGCGGACGACGGACTCGAAGCGGTCGACGAGGGTCGCCTCGGCAGGCACCGGGGCGCCGGGTCCGAGGCTGCTCCACTCGGTGAGGATCCGCTCGGCCTCGGCGTCGCCGAGGAACGGCAGCGTGCCGATCGGGGTGGCGGCGGACGTGGCGACGCCCCGCAGGATCCGGGTGAATCGGTCGGCGAAGGACGTCATCGTGGGGGCGTCGAAAAGGTCGGTGGCGTAGGTGAGTTCGACCGTCATCCCGCCCGGCGCGTCGCGGTCCGAGACCTGCTCGGCGACGGTGACCTGAAGGTCGAACTTCGCGATCGCCGTGTCGAATTCGACGCCGGAGATGCGCAGATCCGGCAGCTCGAGAGCGGACTGCGGCAGGTTCTGGAACGTGAGCATCACCTGGAACAGCGGGTGCCGGGCCTGCGAGCGGGGCGGGTCGAGCACCTCGACGAGGCGTTCGAACGGCACGTCTGCGTTCGCGAATGCCTCGAGGTCGGTGCCCCGCACCCGGGCGAGCAGGTCGGCGAACGACTCACCGGACACGACGGCGGTGCGCAGCACCAGGGTGTTGACGAACATGCCGATCACGTCGTCCAGAGCAGCCTCGCCGCGGCCCGCGACGGGGGTGCCGACGGCGATGTCGTCGGTGCCGGACAGGCGGGCCAGCAGCACGGCCAGCGCGGTGTGCACCACCATGAACACACTCGCGTTGTGGGTGCGGGCCAGCTCGGCGAGCGCGGCGTGCACTTCCTCGTCGATCGGGAAGCGAAGGGCGGCACCGCGATTGGAGGCGACGGCGGGGCGGGGACGATCGGCCGGGAGGCCGAGCTCCTCCGGCAGGTCCGCGAGCTGCGCGCGCCAGTAGGCGAGCTGCCGGGACAGCACCGACTCGGGATCGTCCTCGTCACCGAGCACCTCCCGCTGCCAGAGTGCATAGTCGGCGTACTGAACCGACAACGGCGGCAACGGGTTCGGCTCGTTGCGGGTACGCGCCCGATAGGAGGCGACGATGTCACGGGTCAGCGGCGTCATGGAGAAGCCGTCGCCGGAGATGTGGTGCACGACGAAGACGAGTACGTGCTCCTCAGCCGAGATCCGCAGCAGGGCGACGCGCCACGGCACGGCGGCGGTGACGTCGAACCCGGTGCCGACCAGTTCGAGGACCCGGGCGGGAACGTCCTCGATCTCGACGTCGACGGGCGTGAGATCCGGGACGGCCTCGGCCGCCGGCAGCACCACCTGGTAGCCGTCGCCGTCGATCTCCGGATACACGGTCCGCAGCGACTCGTGCCGGGCGACGAGGTCGGCGACCGCCCCCTGCAGGGCATCGACGTCGAGGTGTCCCGCGAGCCGGATCGCGACGGGGATGTTGTCGACCGCCGACTCGGGCGCGAAGCGGTTCAGGAACCACATCCGCTGCTGGGCGAGCGACAACGGGACCTGCTCGGGGCGGTCGCGGGCGACGAGCGGCAGGGCCCCGGAACCGGCCTGCGCCTCGAGCCGGTCGGCGAGGGCCTGCACCGTCGGGGCCTCGAACACCAGCGGCACCGGCACCCGGGTGTCGAGGACGGCGCCGAGCCGGGCGACGAGCCGGGTGGCGACGAGCGAGTTGCCACCGAGGTCGAGGAAGGAATCGTCGAGGCCGACTCGCTCGACGCCGAGGACGTCGGCGAAGACGTCGGCGACGGCCTGCTCGGTCGGGGTCTGCGGCGCCCGGTACTCGCGGACCGCGAAGACGGGGTCGGGAAGGGCCGCGCGGTCGAGCTTGCCGACGGGGTTGAGCGGCACCTCGGGGATGGGGACGACTGCCGCCGGCAGCATGTAGTCGGGCAGGAAGCCGGCCGCGAATTCGACGAGCGCACCGGTGTCGAGGTCCGCGGCCGCACCTGCCGGTACGACGTAGGAGACGAGCGCGGTCTCCCCGGACGGCAGCGGGCGGCCCACGGTGGTGGCGAACTCGACGTCCGGGTGCCGGACGAGGACCGCGTCGATCTCGGTGAGTTCGATGCGGTAGCCGCGGATCTTGACCTGGAAGTCGGAGCGGCCGAGGTACTCGATCGCACCGCCCTCGTCGCGGCGCACGAGGTCGCCGGTGCGGTACATGCGCGCCCCGCCGTCGGCGAACGGGTTGGCGACGAACCGGTCGGCGGTCAGACCCGGCCGGGCGTGGTATCCGAGCGCGAGCTGTGCGCCCGCCAGGTACAGCTCGCCGGTGACACCGGCGGGGACCGGCCGCAGGTGGGTGTCGAGCACGTAGGCGCCCACGCCGGGGATCGGGGTGCCGATGCGGATCGGCTCACCCGGGTGCAGGGCGGCGCTGCTGACCGCGAGGATGGTCGCCTCGGTCGGGCCGTAGCCGTTGAAGAAGTCGCGGTGGGGTGCGGCCCACCGTTCGACGAGATCGGGTCCGAAGCTCTCCCCCGCCACCACGACCACGCGCAGGTCGTCGAGTCCCCGAGGGTCCACCGACCCGAGGGCGGCGGGGGTGATGAACGTGTGGGTGACGCGCTCGGCCGCGAGCAGCTCCGAGAGGTCCGCGCCGCCGACGATCGTCGGCGGCGAGACCACGAGGGTCGCGCCCGCGCCGAAGGTGGCCAGCAGCTCGAGCATCGACACGTCGAAGCTGGGCGAGCAGATGTGCAGCACCCGGGCGTCCGCGGTGACCCGGTAGTGCTCACGCTCCGCGGTGATCAGCGAGCCGATGCCGCTGTGCGGGACGGAGACGCCCTTGGGCAGGCCCGTCGACCCGGAGGTGTAGATCATCCACGCCGGATGCAGCTCCGACAGGGGGCGGAGCCGGTCGGCGTACGACACCGGGTGGCTGGGGCGGGACGCGATGTCGGCGGCCACGGCGGGATCGTCGAGCGCGGTCCACTGCGTCGATCCCGGGAGAGCGCCGGCGAAGGCGGCCAGGGTCAGTCCGACGGCCGCACCCGAGTCGGACACCATGTGCTGAACCCGCTCGGCGGGGTACTTCGGATCCACGGGCAGGAAGGTCGCGCCCGACTTGGCGACCGCCCAGACGGACAGGACGGACTCCACCGAGCGCGGCACGGCAACGGCCACCACGTCGCCGGGCCCGATGCCCCGGGCGATCAGCACTCGCGCCAGCTGCGACGACCTCGCGTCCAACTCCCGGTACGTGAGGCCCGTTCCGCCGGGCGTGACGACCGCCGGATGGTCGCCGCGTTCCTCCACGGTCGACGCCAGCAGCTGGGGCAGCAGTGCCACCTGGGTGCGGGCACGCGCGCCGCGCTGGGGGCGGGCCGGCGCCGGTCGGCGGCTGCGGGCAGGGCGTTCGCGGTGCCTCCCGGCGGACGGCTCCGGAGCGATCGCCGGATCGCTCTCGCCCGGACTGCCGTCGTGTCGAGAAGACCGCATGTAGGTGCCCACATCCTTCGCTTCGATTCCGTTGCCAGCACGCGCGAACGATCAAGCATAGTCACTGCGCCCGGCGTCCTCGGCGGGACCGTACCGGCCGGTAGCCGCCACCCGTTCATCCACCGAGACGCCCGCGACGTTACCTTTACGGGCCCCACCTGCCCGAACGTGGTGGGGCTCCCCTCGACCGAAGGGAGCCCCACCACGCCGGCACGGCGTCAGACGACGACGACCCGATGTGCCGCGCGCCACCGCTCGAGCAACTCGTCCGGTGCGCGGTCGACGACGACCACCACCGCCAGATCCTCGAGTCCCCCGGGTTCGAGGGTGTCGAGCGCGTCGGCGGTCAGGTGGGCGTGGGTGACCCACTCGTCGTACAGGGCCGCGTCGAGGGCCTCCCCCGAGTCGGCGCCCTCCGGCACCACGACGACGGTCGCGCCGGTCGCCGTGACCAGCAGCGGCTCCCGGGCCCCCCCCCCCCC
>NZ_AJFC01000290.1:0-3929 GCF_000256505.1 Rhodococcus sp. P14
AGCCGACCGCGGCGCTGCGCGACTCGTACGTCAGGCCGTACCGCTCGCGCAGCTCACCGATCCGGTCGATCACCTCCGCCTGGGTGAGCGTGCGCGTCGCGGTCACCAGGGCCGGGCTCTCGGGCTCGACCGGGCGCAGCCGGTCGGCGTAGGAGACCGGGTGCGCGGCCTGCGCCGCCTGCTCGGCACGCAGCTCCTCGTCGTCGAGCTGCAGCCACGGGACGGCGGGCAGGCCGGTGACGCCCGTCACCGTCAGACCCAGCGTCACCCGGGCCGGGTCCGGCATCGTGGCTGCCGGGTCGGCGGGATCGACCATCAGCAGGGCCGCCCCGGTCTTGGCGACCGCCCACTGCGCCACCACGGACCGGACCGACCGAGGGACGGCGACGGCGACCACGTCGCCGGCACCGACACCCCGCGCGACGAGCACCCGCGCCAGCCGCGAGGACCGCGCGTCCAGTTCGCGGTACGGCACCTCGGTGCCGTCGACGGCGACGGCCGGGGCCTCCGGATCCTCCTCGACCACGTTCGCCAGCACCGCGGCGAGCGTGCGGCCGGTGCTCGTGACCGGAGCCGCCGCGGGCTCGGCCTCGGCGACGAGGTGCGCCCGCTCCGCCGCGTCCATGAGGTCGATGTCTCCCACCACGGCCTGCGGATCGGCCACGAATGCCTCGAGGACCCGCACGAACCGCTGCGAGAGCACGTTCACCTCGGACTCGTCGAAGTACCGCTCGAGGTACTTGAAGGTGAACACGATCTCCGACTGCGCGAGGGTGAGCAGGGTCAGCGGGTAGTGCGTCGCGTCGTCGAGCCGGACGTCCCTGACGGTCATCCCGTCGAGGTCCGTCGCGGCCGCCGACAGGGCAGCCCGGTCGATCGGGTACGACTCGAACACGAGCAGGGTGTCGAAGCCGATCCGGCCGCCGGCCCGCTGCTGGATCTCGGTGAGACCCAGGTAGTGGTGGCCGAGCAGGTCCGCCTGCTGTGCCTGCACGCGACGCAGCAGCTGCGCGATCGTCTCGTCGTCGTCCGTGTCCACCCGCACCGGCAGGGTGTTGATGAACAGACCGACCATCGACTCGACGCCGGGCAGCTCGGCCGGGCGGCCGGAGACGGTGGCACCGAAGGTCACATCGGAACGACCCACGATCCGGCCGAGGAGCACCGCCCAGGCCGCCTGCACCAGGGTGTTCACGGTGATGCCGAGGCTCGAGGCCAGGGCCGACACCGCCGCGGCACGTTCCTCGTCGAACACCACGTGCACCGAGGAGATGGCGTCCGCGTCCGGTCGGCGCACCGACGGGGCGAGGACCGTCGGTTCCTCGACACCGGCGAGTGCCTTCGCCCACACCTCGAGCGACGCCTCCCGGTCCTGTTCGGTGAGCCACTCGAGGAACTCCCGGTAGGAGTGGGCGGCGGGAAGCGCGGTGACATCCCCGCGTGTGACGTACAGCGCCATGAGGTCCTGCATGAGGACCGGCATGGACCAGCCGTCGAGCAGGATGTGATGGACCGTCACCGCGAGCAGCGAACGACCCTCGGCCACGTCGACGAACAGGAACCGGATCAGCGGAGCCTGGCCGAGGTCGAAGCGCCGGACCTGCTCGTCGCGCAGGACGCGGGCCAGCTCGGCGTCGCGGGCGTCCTCGGCGAGGTCGCCGAGGTGCTCGTGCCGCCACTGCACCTCGACGTCGCCCAGCACCAGCTGCACCGGGTCGCCGCTGTCGGTGACGAACACCGTCCGCAGGTTCGGGTACCGGTCCAGCAGTGCCTGCGCCGCGGCGCGCAGCCGCTGCGGATCCACCGCCCCGCCGAGCTCGAGCACCGCCTGCATCGTGTAGACGTCCACGCTCGCCTCGGTCATGAGCGCGTGGAAGTGCAGTCCCGCCTGCAACGGCGACAGCGGCCACACGTCGGTCACCGAGGGGTACCGCGACTGCCACACGTCGAGGTCGTGCTGGGCGACCGGGACGAGCGGCACGTCCGACGGGGTCAGGCCGCCGGCGCCCGGCCCGCGGACGTGGCGGGCCAGCGCCGAGAGCGCCTCGTGCCAGTGCTGGGCCAGCTCCTCGATCTCCGAGCGCTCGACCACCCCGGCGGGGAAGCCGAAGTGCGCCTCGAGCCGCCTGCCGTCCGGTCCGTACGAGACGGTCGCGGTGACGTCGACGGTCGTGGTGACCGGCGTCCCGGCGGGACGGACGGTCCGGTCGCCGGGTGCCGCCGTCAGGGACCACGCGCCGCCCTCGACGGACGCGACCGGCTCGCCGAAGTGGAGGGCGACCTGCGGCCGCGGAGCGCTCAGATCCCCGGCGGAGTCGGGGTCGAGGTACCGCAGCAGACCGAAGCCGGCACCGTCGTCGGGCAGGGCCCGCAGCTGTTCCTTGACCGCCTTGACGGCGGCGCCCATCGCCGGTCCCCCGGAGAACGCGTCGTCGACGTCGATCCCTCCGAATCCCGCACGGAACGGGAAGGAGATGGTGAGGCATCCGACGGTCCGAGACAGGTCGGCTCCGGGGACCACCGTGGAGTCGCGTCCGTCCCCGTCCAGCTCGAGCAGCGTGGCCGTCTCGTCGATGCCCCGGTCCCGGCGCCACCGCACCAGGGCCAGACCCAGCGCGGTGACCAGACCGTCGCGGACGGTGCCGTGGAACCGCTCGGGCACCGCGACGAGCAGTGCCTCCGCGTCCGCAGCCGGCACCGTGGTGTGCACGTGCTCGACCGTGGTGCCGACATCGACGGCGGGATCGAGCGGACGGTCCCCGATCGGGAAGTCCGGCGTGTCCAGGATCGACCGCCACCGGTCGAGTTCCGTTCGGCGCTCGGTGCGGCCGGCCGCCTCGACCAGCCCGTGCGCCCAGCGGCGCAGGGAGGTCCCGACCGGCGGCAGCACCACGGGCTGCCCGGCCGCGAGAGCGTCGTACGCGGCGGCCAGATCGGCGATCAGGATGCGCCGGGACGTGTCGTCGGCGACGAAACGGTGGGCGACGATCAGCAACGTCTCGCCGCGCCCGTCGTCGATGCGGACGAACTGCACCATCCGGCCCGCGGCGGGGTCGAGTCGCTCGACCGCCGCCGCGAGGGCCCGCTCGGCGCGGGTTTGCAGGTCGTCGGGCACGCCGGGCGCCGGTTCCCCCTGTGCCAGCAGGGTTTCCGGGTCGACGGTGCCGGGGGCCCGCACCCGCAGGGTGACGGCACCGTCGGCGTCACGTTCGACGATCGCGCGTAGCGCGTCGTGGTGATCGACGACCGCGCCGACCGCACCGGCCAGCGCGTCGGCGTCGACGCCGGCGGGCAGGGTCACCGCCGTCGACACGGCGAGCCGATCGACGTCGCCGGAAGCCTCGAGGGCTGCACGCATCACCGGAGTCAACGGGACGTCCCCGATGCCGCCGCCGGGCAGTTCGGTCAGTGTGCGCTCGGCACCGCCGGTGAGGGTGGCGATCTCCGCCAGCCCCGCGACGGTCTTGCGTTCGAACACGTCCCGCGGGGTGAACACCACGCCGCGGGCCTTCGCGCGCGAGACCAACTGGATCGAGACGATGCTGTCGCCGCCGAGGGCGAAGAAGTCGTCGTCGAGACCGACCTGCTCGAGACCGAGGACCTCGGCGAACACCCGCGCCACGGCCTCCTCCGTGACGGTGGTCGGGGCCCGGAACTCCCGCGCCTCGAACACCGGCGCGGGCAACGCCTTGCGGTCGAGCTTGCCGTTGACGTTCAGCGGCAGCGCCTCGAGCACCACGAACGCCGCCGGCACCATGTACGACGGCAGGTCCCGTCCGAGGCGGGTGCTCACGTCGGCGACGTCGAGCACGACGCCGGGCTGCGGCACGACATAGGCGATCACCTGGGGTCCGACCCGGTCGTCGTCGCGGACGACGACGGCCACGTCCCGCACGTCGTCGAGTCCGCGCAGCGCGGCCTCGATCTCG
>NZ_AJFC01000291.1:0-5777 GCF_000256505.1 Rhodococcus sp. P14
CTCGCCGACCTCACCACCGGCCTCGAGGCTGCGGGCGCCTGATCCTGCCTCCCACACGCGGCCCCACCCCGGATACCGGGGTGGGGCCGTGCCTTTCGTGGCCGTGATCTACCGGGCGGCGACGCGGGTGGTGGCCTCGCCGAGTGCTCGCAGCGCCGGAACTCCCACCGGCTCGGTCGCGAGCAGCGGCACGACCGCGTAGCGCTCGGCGAGTTCGGTGCGGACCTTGTCGATCTGCCCGAGTTCGGCGGCGGCGCGGCGGCGCAGCAGCGGTGCGGTGGGCGCGGCGGCGGCCACGGAGTTGTCGATCACCCACGCCCAGGGGTGAATGCCGGCACGTTCGAGGTCGCCCTGGAGCCCCGCGGCCTCGAGCACGGGAGTGGTCTCGGCGAGGGTGATCAACAGGACCTTGGTCGAAGCCGGGTCCTGCAGGCGCATCATCGGGGTGACGGCGTGCAGGCCCGGGCCCAGCTGCCGGGTGACGTCGCGGTGGTAGGACCCGGTGGCGTCGAGCAGCAGCAGGGTGTGGCCGGTGGGCGCGGTGTCGACGACGACGAACTTGCGCCGGGACTCCTGGATCACCCGCGAGAATGCTTGGAACACCGCCACTTCCTCGGTGCACGGGGAGCGCAGGTCCTCGGCGAGGGTCGCCCGGCCCTGCTCGTCGAGGTGCGCACCCTTGGTGGCCATCACCCGCTCGTGGTAGGCGCGGGTGGCCTCGGCGGGATCGATGCGCGAGACGTGGAGGTGTTCGACGTCGCCGTGCAGGGTGTCGGTCAGGTGTGCGGCAGGGTCGGTGGTGGTCAGGTGGACCTCGTGCCCGCGTTCGGCCAGGGCCACGGCGACGGCCGCGGCGACCGTGGTCTTCCCGACCCCGCCCTTGCCCATGCACATCACGAGACCGTGCCCGTCCCGCTCGATGTCGTCGATCAGGGCGCGCAGCGGTGCATCCGCGACGTCCGGCACCGCACCGATCTCCGGAGGGAGGTCCGTGCCGACGTCGGCCGTCTCGAACAGCGTCCCGAGGGCCTCGAGACCGATCATGTTCGCGGCCTTGAGCTCGATCAGGTCCAGCGGCAAGGGTTTCAGCGCCGCCGGCATGCCCGCCAACGCGGCCTGTTCACGGCGGTGGATCGCGCGGGCGAGGGGGTCCGTGTCGCCGGACGGCGCCGGCAGGACGCCGTTGACGACGACGTGCTGCCGGCTCAGCCCGAGCGCGGCGAGTTCGCCGTGGGTGCGGTCGATCTCGGCGAGAGCGGAGCGGGTGGCGCGGGCGACGAGCACGAGCCGGGTGCGCCGCGGGTCCGCCAGGGCGTCGACCGCGGCGGCGTACATGGCCTTCTGCTTGTCGAGCCCGGCGAGCGGTCCGAGGCACGACGCGTCGCCCTTGCCCGCCGCGAGGAACTCGGTCCAGTTCCCGGGCAGCTGCAGCAGCCGGATGGTGTGTCCGGTGGGGGCGGTGTCGAACAGCACGTGGTCGAACGACGCGATCTCGCCGTCGGTGTCGGTCAGCAGCGAGGTGAACTCGTCGAACGAGGCGACCTCGGTGGTGCACGAACCGGAGAGCTGCTCGGTGATCGAGGCGATCTCGGCGTCGGGCAGCAATCCCCGCACCGGCCCGACGATGCGTTCCCGGTAGGCGTCGGCGGCCTGCTCGGGATCGATCTCGAGCGCCGACAGGCCGGGCACCGCGGGAATCGCGGTGAGGGCGTTGCCGATCGTGAGGCCGAAGACCTGACCGACGTTCGAGGCGGGGTCCGTCGAGACCAGCAGCACCTTCTTCCCGGCGCGGGCGAGACGCAGTGCGCTCGCACAGGCGATGGAGGTCTTGCCGACGCCGCCCTTGCCGGTGAAGAACACGAACCTCGGCGGGTCGGTCAGAAACGTGGGGGTGGTCATCCGGTGATCTCCTCGTCCTCGACGGCTCAGCAGCAGGTGGCGTCGCCGGGTGTGCAGCAGGCATCGTCCGCGACATTCAGCATCGTCGCGCCGACGGGTGCCTCGGCGACGTCGAGTCCCGCCCACGCGGCGAGCTGGGTCCGATCGGGGTAGCGCCCGGTGAGCACGGTGACGTCGTCGACGAGCACGAGCGGAAGACCGGCGGAGCCGGCGACCTCGAGGAAGCGCTTGACGGCGGGAGTGTGCGCGAAGGCCAGCGGATCGTTGGCCAGGTTGTGGCGGGTGATGGTGGCACCCTGATCCTTCAGCCACTGCATGTCGGCCGTGAAGGTGACGAGGTTGCGGTCCACGTCGTCGCCGCACACGCCGGTGTTGCAGCACAGGGCCGGTTCGAAGACTGCGATGGTGCTCATGGTTTCTCCTGGTCGGATCAGCGGGTGGGGGAAGCGGAGTCGAGCAGCCGGGCGGCGAGGGCGTCGACTCGGGCGGCGATGTCGTCGCGCACGAGGCGCATCCGTTCGATGCCGTCGATGCCGCGCTCGGACGGCTCGTCGGTGTCCCAGTTCTCCGCGTGCGCCGCGTCGACGCGGGCGTCGCGGCCGAGGGTGACGACCAGGTCGACCTCGGTCAGTAGCTGCGGATCGACCGGCTTGGGGTACTCGCCGGCCACCGGTGCGCCGACCTCCTCGAGCACCTGCACCGAGAGAGCGTTGAGCGCCGCACCCGGTGCCGTTCCGGCGGAGTGCACGACGATGCGGTCACCCGCCGCCTTGCGCATCAGCGCGGCGGCCATCTGGGACTTGCCGCCGTTCTTCACGCAGACGAACAGCACCGAGGGTGTGTGCACGGGAGGGTTTCCTTTCGACCGGGCCGGCTGTCCGTTTGACGCCGTGTTTCGACAACCGTCAATATAGACGCATGCCGAATCAACCGCCGCGCGGGGACGAGCCCTGCTGCCCGCCGCTCAGCCGCGAGCCGCTCACCTCCGATTGGGCCGGTGACCTGGCCCGCATGTTCAAGGCCCTGGGCGATCCGGTGCGCCTGCGGATGCTGAGCCTGATCGCCAGCCACGAGGGTGGCGAGTGCTGCGTGTGTGACATCTCACCGTCCTTCGACCTGTCGCAACCGACCATCTCGCATCATCTGAAGGTGCTGCGGGAGGCCGGCCTCCTCGACTGCGAACGTCGCGGCACCTGGGTGCACTACCGGGTCGTCCCCGCCGCCCTGGCCCAGCTGTCCGCGGTGCTGTCCGTCGAATCCGGGCTCGTCGCGACCTCGTCGTGCGCGCCCGCCGGCACCCTCGAGGAGGTCGCCTCGTGACCACCACCCGCGACCACCCGGCCGTGGTCGGCAAGCTGTCCACCCTCGACCGGTTCCTGCCGGTGTGGATCGGCGTCGCCATGGTCGCCGGCCTGTTGCTCGGCCGCCTGATCCCGGGTCTCGGCGACATCATCTCCACCGTCGAGATCGACGGCATCTCGCTGCCGATCGCCCTCGGCCTGCTCATCATGATGTACCCGGTGCTGGCCAAGGTGCGCTACGACCGGCTCGACACCGTCACCGGCGACCGGCGGATGCTGATCGGCTCGCTGGTCCTCAACTGGATCGTCGGGCCGGCGCTGATGTTCGCCCTGGCCTGGCTGATGCTGCCCGACCTGCCCGAGTACCGCACCGGACTGATCATCGTCGGTCTGGCCCGCTGCATCGCCATGGTCATCATCTGGAACGACCTCGCCTGCGGCGACCGCGAAGCCGCCGCCGTCCTCGTCGCGCTCAACTCCGTCTTCCAGGTGATCATGTTCGCCGGCCTCGGCTGGTTCTACCTCTCGGTGCTGCCGGGCTGGCTCGGACTCGAACAGACCACCCTCGACGTCTCGCCCTGGCAGATCGCCAAGTCGGTGCTCATCTTCCTCGGCATCCCGCTGCTCGCCGGCTTCCTTACCCGCCACTTCGGCGAGAAGGCCAAGGGCCGGACCTGGTACGAGCAGAAGTTCCTGCCCAGGATCGGGCCGTGGGCCCTGTACGGCCTGCTGTTCACCATCGTGATGCTCTTCGCGCTGCAGGGCGAGCAGATCACCTCCCACCCGTGGGACGTCGCCCGCATCGCCCTGCCGCTGCTGGCGTACTTCGCGATCATGTGGGGCGGCGGCTACCTCCTGGGCGCGGCGATGGGCCTGGGCTACGAGCGCACCACCACCCTCGCGTTCACCGCGGCCGGCAACAACTTCGAACTCGCCATCGCCGTGGCCATCGCCACCTTCGGCGTCACCTCCGGACAGGCCCTCGCGGGCGTGGTCGGACCGCTCATCGAGGTGCCCGTGCTCGTCGGCCTCGTCTACGTCTCGCTCGCCCTACGCAAGCGCTTCGCCCCCTCCGCCACCCCCGCCGCTTCGTGAAGCCCGAGAGCCAGGGAGCCGACATGTCCGACCACTCCGACCGCTACCAGCCCGAACTGCTCATGCCGCAGGCGGTACTCCAGCGTGCCGCCGAGCACCTCGCCGACAAGTACGACGGGATCTTCTCCCCGCAGACCGTCGAACGGGTGGTGTTCGAGTCCTATGCGGCGCTGCGCCGCACCGCGACCGTCTACACCCACCTGACCGCGCTCGCCCCGCGCTTCGCCGCCGAACGCCTGACCGCACTGGCCCAGGCCGAAGGCGCCGTCGCCAAGGACGTTCCGGAGGTGCTGTTCGTCTGTGTGCACAACGCCGGCCGCTCCCAGATGGCCGCCGCCCTGCTGGATCACCACGCCGGTGGCCGCGTCCACGTCCGCTCCGCGGGCTCCGCGCCGATCGCGGCGATCAACCCGGTGGTGGTCGAGGCCATGGCCGAGCTCGGCCTCGATCTCGGCGCCGAGTTCCCCAAACCGCTCACCGACGACGTCGTCGCCGCCGCGGACGTGGTCGTCACCATGGGCTGCGGCGACGCCTGCGCGGTCTATCCCGGCAAGCGCTACCTCGACTGGACCGTCCCCGACCCGGACGGGCAATCCCTCGAGGTCGTCCGCACCATCCGTGACGACGTCGACGCCCGGGTCCGCGCTCTGCTCGCCGACCTCACCGCCGTTCCCACCGCCTGACACCCGAAAGGTTCCCTCGATGACCACCAAGCCGTCCGTGCTGTTCGTGTGCGTGCACAACGCCGGCCGCTCCCAGATGGCCGCCGGATTCCTCACCGCCCTCGCCGGCGACGCCGTCGAGGTCCGTTCCGCCGGCAGCGCCCCCGCCGATCAGGTCAACCCCGCCGCCGTCGAGGCCATGGCCGAGCTCGGCATCGACATCTCCACCCAATCCCCGAAGATCCTCACCACCGACGCCGTCGAAGCCTCCGACGTGGTGATCACCATGGGCTGCGGCGACACCTGCCCGGTCTTCCCCGGCAAGAGCTACCGCGACTGGGTGCTCGAGGACCCGGCCGGCAAGGGCGTCGAGTCGGTCCGCCCCATCCGCGACGAGATCAAGACGCGGGTCGAGGCGCTGATCGCCGAACTCGTCCCCGGCGCCGTCCGCAGCTGACCGAGCGCAGGGCGTGTCCGGCCGGATCCACCAGGACACGCCCTGCGGCCCGGCCGGGTCGGCCACACTGGAGCCGGGTCGACTCCCACCTTCCCCGCGAACCGAGAAGGGGTGCGCGATGACGGCACTGCCCATCGTCTGGCAACGCCTGGTCAGCCAGGGACAGACGTGCCGCCGCTGCGCCAGCACCGGTGAGCAGGTCCAGGACGCGGTCGGCACGCTCGAGCAGGTCCTGCGCCCGCTCGGCATCGCACCGCACCTCGAGGTCCGCGAACTCGACGACGCCGCCTTCGCCGCGAACCCGGCCGAATCCAACCGCATCTGGATCGCCGGCCGCCCGCTCGAGGACTGGCTCCCCGCCGC
>NZ_AJFC01000292.1:0-56336 GCF_000256505.1 Rhodococcus sp. P14
TCCCCGTGCCGGACAGTGGCACTCGGACCGGTCACCTTCGAAGAGATCCCCGAACGACTGATCGTCAAGGCCGCCCTGATCGCCGCGGCGAGCCTGCTCGACGCCCCCGGTCACCCCTGACGGCCGGGATCGACGATCTGCGCACGCGATGACGAGGGAGACGATGAGCACGGTCGAGGTGGACGTCGTGGTGATCGGGGGCGGGCAGGCCGGCCTGGCCGCCGGGTACTACCTGCGCCGGGCCGGGCTCGAGTTCGTCGTCCTCGATGATCAGCCCACACCGGGCGGCGCGTGGCCTCACACCTGGCCGTCGCTGCGGCTGTTCTCCCCCGCGGAGTACGCGTCGCTGCCGGGATGGCCGATGCCGCCGTGGCGGGACGGGTTCCCACCCGCCCGGCAGGTGATCAAGTATCTGACCGCGTACGAGCGCCGCTACGGCCTGCCGGTGCGGCGGCCGGTGCGGGTGCGGGCGGTCACCCGCGACGACGACGGGGAGCGGCTGCGGGTGGACACCGCGGAGCGGGTGTGGCGGGCACGGCGGGTGATCAGCGCCACCGGCACCTGGCAGCAACCGTTCTGGCCCGCTTGTCCCGGAGCCCGCGGCTTCGCGGGCAGACAGTTGCACACCGTGCAGTACCGCACCCCGGGTGAATTCGCCGGTAAGGCGGTCGTGGTGGTCGGCGGCGGCAACTCCGGCGCCCAGCTGGTCGCCGAGATCTCGGAGGTCACCGACACCACCTGGGTGACCACCCGGCCGCCGCGGTTCCTGCCGGACGACGTCGACGGACGCGTGTTGTTCGAGATGGCCTCGCGGCGCGCGCTGGCGCTGGCGGCCGGACGCCCCGATCCGGGCGGTATCACCGACCTCGGTGACATCGTGATGGTTCCGGAGGTCCTCGCGGCCCGGGACCGCGGCGCGCTGGATCCGCTGCCGATGTTCGACCGGCTGACCCGGGACGGCATCTCGTGGGACGACACCGGGGAGAGCCGGCGCGCGGACGTGATCGTCTGGGCCACCGGATTCCGCCCCGCCCTGGCGCCGCTGCGGCCGCTGCACCTGCGCGGGCCCGACGGTTCGATCGATGTGGCGGGCACCCAGGCGTTGAAGGAACCCAAGCTGCATCTGCTCGGCTACGGGGATTGGACCGGCCCCGGCTCGGCCACGTTGATCGGGGTCGGGCGCACCGCCAAGGCCACCGTCGCCGGCCTGGCGCTGGACCTCTGAGCCGGCACCGCGGCCGGAACGCCCCTATGAGCACCCCCGGGGCTCGAGCGGGACCGGAAGCCTCACACGATGCCGTAGGCGCGGTGGTCGGCCTCGCGGAGCGCGCCGACGTAGTCACCGCGTCCGCGGCCGGTCCCGTCCGCGCCGGACGACACGGCGAGCACGCCGCGGAACTCGTCGACACTGTGATATCCCTTGCGGCGCATCCACTCACGCACACCGTCGAGCAGGACGGCGGCGTACTCGGGTCCGTGGCGCAGCAATGCCGAGGCGGACTGCACGACGTCCGCACCGGCGAGCAGATACTCGATCACGTCGGTGGCGTCCTCGACGCCGGTGGTCGCGGCCAGGTCGGCGCGCACCCGTCCCCGCAGCAACGCGATCCAGGTCTGCGGCAACCGGGTCTCCGCGCGGGTCGACAGGGTCACGGCCGGGACCACCGTGAGGGTTTCGGAATCGATGCCGGGCTGCAGGAACCGGTTGAACAGCACCAGTCCGTCGGCCCCGGCCTCGTCGAGACGGAGCGCCATCTCGCCGATCGAACTGAACTGGGGGCTCATCTTGACCGCGACCGGCACGGTGACGGCGTCCGCGACCCGGTCCAGGACGTCGAGGTGTCGTTGTTCGACGTCCCGGCCACTGATGTGCGGATCACCGGGCAGGTAGTAGATGTTCAGCTCGATGGCGGCCGCACCGGCGTCCTGCATCGAGCGTGCGTAGCCCGCCCACGCGCCCGGGGTGACGCCGTTCAGGCTGCCGATCACCGGGACGGCGACCGCCTGCGCGGCGCGTTCGAGCAGGCTCAGGTAGCGGCGCGGTCCGTGGTCCTCGACGGCGTCGTCCGGTAAGTACGACAAGGACTCGGCGTAGCTCTGCGAACCGTGCTCGGTCAGTGCCGCATTGCGTTCCGCCTCGCGCAGCAGCTGCTCCTCGAACAGCGAACACAGCACCACCGCACCGACGCCCGCGTCGGCGAGCCGGCGGACCCCACCGACCGTGCGGGACAGTGGGGATGCCGCCGCCATCAGGGGATTCGGCAGGTCCAGGCCCAGGTAGCGCGTCGACAGGTCCATCAGCGATCCTTGCGGGCGTCGGCGGTGAAGTGGTGCGACCCTTGCGATGCCATGTCCTCGTACCGGTCCCAGCGCTGAGCGATCGCCTCTTCGGCGAGGCCGAGAAGCCGGTCGTATTCCGCCGGGTCGGTGTTGGCGAGCGCGCGGTACCGCAGCTCGCGGCTGCGGTAGTCCTCGAGCGGAATCCTCGGCCGGTGCGAATCGAGCAGGAACGGATTCTCCCCGGCCGCCCGCAACACCGGGTCGTAGCGGATCAGCGGCCAGTGCCCGCTGGCCACCGCGCGGTACTGCTGGTCCATCCCGTGACGCATGTCGATACCGTGCGCGATGCACTGACTGTAGGCGATGACGAGCGACGGGCCCTCGTAGGCTTCGGCTTCCCGCATCGCCTGCAAGGTGTGCTGCGGATCGGCACCCATCGCGACCCGGGCGACGTAGACGTTGCCGTAGGCGATGGCCTGCAACGCAATGTCTTTCATCGGAACCGTCTTGCCGGCTGCGGCAAACTTCGCGATCGCGCCGAGCGGGGTGGCCTTGGACATCTGTCCCCCGGTGTTGGAATACACCTCGGTGTCGAGGACCAGGACGTTGACGTTGTGACCGCTGGCCAGGACGTGGTCGAGACCCCCGGCACCGATGTCGTAGGCCCAGCCGTCGCCGCCGACGATCCACACGCTGCGCCGCACCAGGTGGTCGAGCACACTGCGCAGGTCGGCGGTCGTGGTCGGATCAAGCTCTGCGAGAAGGGTTTCGAGTTCGGCGACTCGTTCCCGCTGGGCGCGCAGCTCGGACTCGCGCAGTTGCGGCGCCGTCAGGATGCTGTCGACGAGGTCGGCACCGACCGCCTCCCGTAGTTCGGTCAGGCGCCGCCGGGCGAGCCGGGTGTGCTCGTCGGCGGCCAGCCGGAACCCCAGCCCGAATTCGGCGTTGTCCTCGAACAGCGAGTTGGACCAGGCGGGGCCGCGTCCGTCCGCGTTGGTCGCCCAGGGGGTGGTGGGCAGATTGCCGCCGTAGATCGACGAGCAGCCCGTGGCGTTCGCGATCATCAACCGGTCGCCGAACAGTTGGGAGAGCAGCTTGAGGTACGGGGTCTCCCCGCAGCCCGCGCAGGCGCCGGGAAATTCGAACAGCGGCTCGAGGAACTGCGTTCCGCGGACGGTGCCGAAGTCCACCCGGGCCCGGTCGGCCGTCGGCAGCGTCTCGAAGAAGGCGATGTTCTCGCGTTCGGCGGCCACTCGCGGTTCGCGGGGTGCGAGGTTGATGGCCTTGGTGACCGTCGCGCCGGGAGTCACGGCGGGACAGGCCTCGACGCACAGCCCGCACCCGGTGCAGTCCTCGGCGTAGACCTGCAGGGTGTACCGGGCATCCGGCAGACCCACGGCCCCCAGTGCCGCCGAGCCGAACTGCTCCGGGGCACCGTCCAGGTGGGATTTGTCGTAGAACTTGGTGCGGATCACGCTGTGCGGACAGGCGAAACTGCAGTTTCCGCACTGGATGCAGGTGTCCGGGTCCCATGCTGCGACCAGTTCCGAAATGTTGCGCTTCTCGTAGGCGGTGGTGCCGCTCGGATAGGTCCCGTCGACGGGAAACGCGCTGACCGGCAAGGCATCCCCACGCCCGGCCATCATCTCCGCGGTGACGGTGCGGACGAACTCGGGCGCGTGCTCCGGCACGATCGGCGCCGGTACTCGGGTGGTGGTCACCCGGCCGGGCACCTCGATCCGGTGCAGCTCGTCCAACGCCCGGTCCACCGCGGCCAGTTCGCGTCGCAGCACGTCGGCTCCACGGTTGCCGTAGGTCTTCTCCACCGACTTCTTGATCCGGGCGACGGCCTGCTCACGCGGCAGCACATCCGAGATCGCGAAGAAGCAGGTCTGCAGCACGACGTTGATCCGCCCGGCGAGCCCGACCTCGCGAGCGATCCGGCCCGCGTCGACGGCGTACAGCGTGATCCCCTTGTCGAGGATCTGTTCCTGGACCCGGCGGGGCAGCGCGTCCCAGACCTTGTCCGGCCGGTGTCTGCAGTTCAGCAGCAGGGTCGCTCCCGGTGCGGCCGGTCCCAGGACGTCGATCTTGTCGAGGAATCGGAACTGATGGCAGCCGACGAGGTCCGCGCGGCTCACCAGATACGGTGCGCGGATGGGCCGCGGTCCGAAACGCAGATGCGAGACGGTCTGCGAGCCGGACTTCTTCGAGTCGTAGACGAAGTAGCCCTGCGCGTGCAGGTGTTCCTCGTCGCCGAGGATCTTGATGGTGTTCTTGTTGGCCCCGACGGTCCCGTCCGAGCCCAGGCCGTAGAAGATCGCCCGCACGGTGTCGGGGGATTCGATGTCGAAGGACGGGTCGTAGGTGATGCTGGTGCCGGACACGTCGTCGTCGATGCCGACGGTGAACCGGCGTCGGGGCCCCTCACGGGCGAGCTCGGCGAAGACGCCGGCCACCATCCCGGGCGTGAACTCCTTCGACGACAGGCCGTAGCGGCCGCCGCAGATCCGGGGCATGACGGCTCGCTCACCGTCGGCATGTGCCTCCGCGAGGGCCGCGACGACGTCGAGATACAGCGGCTCGCCGTGCGACCCGGGCTCTTTGGTGCGGTCCAGCACGCCGATCGTGCGCACCGTCGCCGGCAGCGCCGCCAGCAGCGCCTCGGCGGGAAAGGGTCGGTACAGCCGCACCTGCACCACCCCGACGCGCTCACCGCGGGCGGCGAGCGCGGCAGCGGTGTCGGATGCGGTCTGCGCCCCGGATCCCATCAAGACCAGCACCCGTTCCGCCTCGGGGTGCCCGGCGTACTGGACGATGCGCAGGCCGCGGCCGGTGCGCTCACCCAACTGCGCCATCAGCTCGTCCACCACCGCCGGAACCCGGGCGTAGAACGGGTTGACCGTCTCCCGTGCCTGGAAGTAGGTGTCCGGGTTCTGCGCGGTGCCCCGGATGAACGGCCGCTCCGGCGACAACGCGCGTCCGCGATGCTCGTGGATCAGTTCCTCGGGCACCAGTGCCCGCAGGTCGTCGTCGGTCAGCGTCTCGATGGTGTTGAGCTCGTGCGAGGTGCGGAAGCCGTCGAAGAAGTGGACGAACGGCACCCGCGTCCGCAGGGTCGCGGCCTGCGCCACCAGCGCCAGGTCGTGTGCTTCCTGCACCGAGGCCGAGGCGAGCAGCGCGAACCCGGTCTGGCGCACCGCCATCACGTCCGAATGGTCCCCGAAGATCGACAGTCCCTGCGCGGCCAGGGACCGGGCCGCAACATGCATGACCGCCGAGGTCAGCTCGCCGGCGATCTTGTACATGTTCGGGATCATCAGCAGCAGGCCCTGCGACGCGGTGAACGTCGTCGCCAGTGCCCCGCCCTGCAGCGCGCCGTGCAGCGCGCCCGCCGCGCCGCCCTCGCTCTGCATTTCCACCACACTCGGCACGGTGCCCCACAGGTTCGGCCGGTGCCGGCTGGACCATTCGTCGGCCAGCTCGGCCATCGCCGACGACGGGGTGATCGGATAGATGCAGCACACTTCGTTGAGCCGGTAGGCGACCGACACGGCCGCCTCGTTTCCGTCCACCGTGGCACGCGTCATGTCGGCTCCGGAAACATCTCGATGGCGTGCACCGGGCACTGCTCGAAGCACTCGGCGCAGCCGGTGCACTTGCCGTAGTCGTACCGGTAGCCGTGGCCGGGACCCAGCTTGACGATCGCGTCCTCCGGGCACGCGCCGAGACAGCCGTCGCACTCGAAGCAGTTGCCGCACGACAGGCACCGGCCCGCCTCGAAGGTCGCCGCCTCCGCCGACACTCCGCCGACCACCTCGTCGAATCCGGAAAGACGTTCCTCGACAGGTAATTCCGGCTGGACCCCCCGATCCGCGTCGGCGAAGTACCACAGGTGCAGCTGGTCGAACGTCGCGATCGGATGCTTGGCGGGTCGCTCGCCGGACACTCGACGCAGCCAGGCGTCGATGTGGTGCGCCGCCTTCTTCCCGTGCCCCACCCCCACCGTGACGGTGCGCTCGCCGGGCACCATGTCGCCGCCTGCGAACACCCCGGGGCAGCCGGTCATCAGCGACTCGTCCACCCGCACGCTGCCGTCCCGCTCGAACTCGACCCCGGGCAGCGTGCGCATGAACGCCGACTCGGTCTCCTGGCCGATCGCCATGATCAGGGTGTCCGCGGCCAGCGTCTCGAAACGGCCGGTGGGCCGTGGACGACCGGACTCGTCGAGTTCCATGACCTCGACCTGCAGTTCGGGCCCGTCGAAGGCGGTGACCGTGCGTAGCCAGTTGATCCGCACGCCTTCGCGTTCGGCGTCCTCGGCCTCCTCCGCGTGGGCGGGCATCTGCTCGCGGGTGCGGCGATAGACGATGACCGCGTCCTCGGCCCCGAGCCGGCGGGCCACCCGGGCCGCGTCCATCGCCGTGTTGCCGGCGCCGTAGACGGCCACGTGCCGCCCGACGGGCGGGTTCTCCCCGGAGGCGACACCGCGCAGGAACGACACCGCGTCGATCATCGTGCCCGCGTCGCAGGCCGGGATGTCGACCCGTTTGGCCAGATGCGCGCCGACCGCGACGAACACCGCGTCGAAACCGCCCTCCGCGCGTTCCGCCGCGAGATCCTCGACCCGGTGGTTGCAGGTCAGCCGCACCCCCAGTGCCGCGACCCGCTCCAGCTCCGCCTCGAGCACGTCGCGCGGAAGCCGGTAGTTCGGGATGCCGTAGCGCATCATCCCGCCGGGCGCGGCGCCGGCGTCGCGGATCTCGACGTCGTGGCCGCGGCGGGCGAGGTGACAGGCGGCAGACAGCCCGCTCGGCCCGGCACCGATCACCAGTACCCGCTTGCCGGTGCGGGTGGGGGGCGGCTCGAACATCCAGCCCTGCTCGCGTGCCCGGTCGCCGAGAAAACGCTCCACCGAATGGATGGACACGGCGCTGTCCAGAGTGGCGCGGTTGCAGACGGATTCGCAGGGGTGGTAGCACACCCGGCCGTGGACGGCGGCGAACGGATTGTCGGCGACGAGCTGCCGCCAGGCCTGCTCGTACCGGCCGGCCTTCGCGTGCGCGAGCCAGGCCTGGATGTTCTCCCCGGCGGGGCACCGTGCGTTGCACGGCGGCAGCAGATCCACATACACGGGCCGACGGCGGCGCACCGGCCCCGCGCGGGGACGGCCGTGCACCAGATCCGGCAGCGGCGTGAGCTCCTCCGACGGCCGGGCCGGACGCCCGCCCGTCGCCCCGCCACTGCGCTCGTCGGCAGTCATCCCCTCACGATAGGGCTCCGGCCGGGTGTCCGGCACCGGATTGCGGCGGCGCCGGCATGCCGACGACGCGCCGGCTCGGGCCCGCCTACGGGCGGGGGCCCGGAGCGGGGCCGTGGGTGTCGCTCAGCAGCACGTCGTCGCGGCCGGCGCCTTCTCGGTGCCGGTCGCCGATTCCTGCTCCCGTTCGGCGGCGGAGCCGCAGCACACGCCCTCCGCGTTCTCGTCCTGGTCGAGCAGCTTCGGGCTCGTGCCGAAGGTCTCGCTGTCGGCGAGGACGGTGTAGACCTCCCACTTCTCCCCCGCCGGGCCGGTGACCCACACCTTGTCCTGGGTGGCGAAGCAGCAGGTGGTGCCGATCTCCTCGTCGGTGAACAGTCCTTCGTCCGTGAGGCGGGCGATCTCGGAGTGCACCTTCTCGCTCGAGTCGACCTCGACGCCGAGATGGTTGATCGAGCCGCCCTTGCCCGCGTTCTCGATCAGGACGAGCTTCAACGGCGGCTCGGCGATCGCGAAGTTCGCGTAGCCGGGCTTCAGCTTGGCCGGCTCGGTGCCGAACAGCTTGGTGTAGAACGTCACGGCCTCCTGCAGGTCGTCGACGTTGAGGGCGAGCTGGACGCGGGACATGATGACCTCCACCTGTGAGACATACGTCGAATTGCTGGTTTCACTGTCGTCACCTTTTTGACATATGTCAAGAGGGGTGGATGATGGGGGCATGCCCAAGGCGCTCCCGGTCATCGACGTCTCCGCCCCCATCTGCTGCGCGCCGGTCTCGGCGGCACCGATGAGCGAGGCAGCCGCCCTCGAGGTGGCGCTGCGGCTCAAGGCGCTCGCCGACCCGACCCGCATCCAGCTGATGTCGATCCTGCTCACCACCCGTGAGGACGACGTGTGCACGTGCGATCTGGCGTCGGCCGTCGGGCTGACGGAGTCGACCGTCAGCCACCACCTCGGCCAGCTGCGCAAGGCGGGGATGGTGCAATCGACCCGCCGCGGCATGAACGTCCACCACCGTGCCTGCAGCGACGCACTGCAGGCACTCCGCCTCGTCCTCGACCCCCACTGCTGCACCTGAGTGGCCGAATGTCACACCGGTTCGATCACATCGAACCGGTGTGACATTCGGCCGGACGGCCCCCGCTCACACCGCGCCGAACAGTGCCTCCGCGTTGTCCCAGCACACCGCGCGGACCCATTCGCTGCCGAGATCGAGCCGTTCGACCGCCTCGAGCTGATGGATGTACGGGTACGGGATGTTCGGGAAGTCGCTGCCGAACAGCACCTTCGAGCCCAGTGCCCGCAGCCGCGGCAGCTCGTCCTCCGGGAACGGCATCGACTCCTGGGTGAAGTCGGTGAACGCCATGGTCGTGTCGAGGTGCACCCGCGGATATTTCTCGGCCAGTTCGAGGAACTCGCGATACTCGGGCATGCCCATGTGCGCGACGATCAGCGCCAGCCGCGGGAACCGGTCCAGCAGCGCGGCGATCGGCCCGGGCCCGGTGTGCGCGCCCGGCGCCGGCCCCGAGCCGCAGTGGATGACGATCGGCACCCCGGCGTCTTCGAGCAGGCCCCACACCGGATCGAGCAGCGGATCGTTGGGGTCGTAGTCCCCGACCTGGATGTGCGACTTGAACACCCGTGCGCCGTGCTCGAGCGCCGCGGCGACATAGTCACCCGCCTCGGGCTCGGGGTAGAACGTCGCGGTGTGCAGGCAGTCGGGGGTGCGGGCCGCGAAGTCCACGGCCCAGGAATTCAGCCACGCGGCCATCGCGGGCTTGTGCGGGTAGAGCATCGCCGTGAATCGACGGACCTCGAAACGCCGCAGCCGCTCGACGCGTTCCTCCTCGGCGTGCCGATAGGTGATGGGCCATTCGCGTCCCACGAGCGGTCCGGCGGAATCGAAGTATCCCCACACCTTGTCCATGACGCTCTTGGGCATGAAGTGGGTGTGCACGTCGATCAGACCGTCGAGGCCGTGCCGGTCCCGGAAGTCGGCTACCTGCTGCGCTTCGTCCATCCCCCGAAGGTAGCGACCCCACCGCCGGTGCGCCTTTTGGGCTGCCCCAGCCGCCCGAAGGACACACCGGCGCCGAAGGCGCCTCAGAAGTACACGGCGATGCGACGGCCGTCGATCTCGTGCACGGCGATGTCCATGTCGTAGACCTTGCGCAGCACCTCGGGCCGGAGGATCTCGTCGACGTCCCCGTCGGCGACGACGGCACCGTCGCGCATCGCGACGATGCGATCGGAGTGGCACGACGCGAAGTTGATGTCGTGGATCACCAGGATCACGGTCTTGCCCATCTCGTGGGCCATCCGTCGCAGCAGCTGCATCATGTGCTGCGAGTGCTTCATGTCCAGGTTGTTCAGCGGTTCGTCGAGCAGCACGTAGTCGGTGTCCTGCGCGAGCACCATCGCGACGAACGCCCGCTGCCGCTGCCCGCCGGAGAGCTGGTCGAGGAAGCGGTGCTCGAACCCGCCCAGGCCGGTGTACTCGATGGCGCGGTCGACCGCGTCGTGGCAGGACGCCGACAGCCGGCCCTTCGAATGCGGGAAGCGCCCGAACTCGACGAGTTCACGCACCGACAACCGCACCGCGGTGGTGTTGTCCTGGCGCAGCACCGACAGTTTCTTCGCCAGCGCGTCCGAGGGGGTGGCCCGCAGGTCGAGCCCGTCGATGCTGACCGATCCGGCGTCGGAGTCGAGCAGCCGCGCGACGATGGTCAGCAGTGTCGACTTGCCGGCGCCGTTGGCACCGATGATCGACGTGAGCCCGCCGCGCGGGACGTCGATATCGACGGGCCCGAGCACGGTGGTGCCGGCGTAGTTCTTGGCGAGATCCCGGACGGTGATCACAGGCGTGCACCCCTCACGAGCAGGGAGATGAAGTAGATGCCGCCGACGAAGTTGACGACGACGATGAGGCTCGAGTTGTAGTCGAGCAGCCGGGCGAGGACGAACTGCCCGCCGACCAGCGCGACGATCGCGACGAGCGTCGCGGCGGGCACCGTCCAGCGGTGCCGGAACGTGCCGACGAGTTCCCGGGCCAGGTTGGCCACCAACAGCCCGAGGAACGTGATGGGCCCGACGAGCGCGGTGGACACCGAGACCAGCACCGCGACGACGATCAGCGCGCGAGTGACGACGCGCCGATGGTCGACGCCGAGGCCGACCGCGTGCTCGCGGCCCAGCGCGACGACGTCGAGCTGACGCAGCAGCGGCACCGAGAACGCCGTCGCCGCGACGACGAGCAGGGCCGACACGGCGAGCAGGTCGACCTGCACGTTGTTGAAGCTGGCGAACAGCACGTCCTGCAGGGTCATGAAGTCGTTGGGGTCGATCAGCCGTGACACCAGCGACGACAGCCCCCCGAACAGGGCGCCGAGCACGATACCCACGAGCACCAGCACGTACAGGTCGCGGGATCCGCGGTCGAAGAGCCATCGGAACAGCACGAGCGCGAAGGCGACCATGGCGAGCACCTCGACCCCGAACTTCAGGCGCGGATCCAGTGTCGCGAGGGCGCTCGCGCCGAACAGGAACACCACGAGGGTCTGCAGCAGCATGAACAGGCTGTCGAAGCCCATCACGCCCGGGGTGAGGATGCGGTTGTTGGTGACGGTCTGGAAGATCACCGCGGCGAAGGCGGTGGCGTAGCCGACGAGCACCATCGACAGCACCTGCCGGCTGCGGATCTTCATGGCGAAGTCCCACGAGCCGGTGACGAAGAGGAACAGGTAGGCGCACACCGCCAGTGCGGCGACGACGCCGAGCACGACGAGCACGCGGGCAGGGTTCCGGCGACGGGTCGCGGGGGGTGCGGCGAGGACCTGGCTCATCGCGCACCTCGCCGGGTGCGCAGGATCAGCGCGATGAACACGACGGCGCCGACGACGCTCGCGACGGTGCCGACCGGGATCTCGTACGGGTAGCGGATGACACGGCCGACGACGTCGCAGGCGAGCACGAATCCGGCGCCGGCGAGCGCGGTGATCGGCAGGACGCGGCGCAGGTTGTCGCCGAGCGCCATGGTGACCAGGTTGGGCACGACGAGGCCGAGGAACGGGATGGCGCCGACGACGACGGTGACGACGGCGGTGGTGACGGCGACGACGACCATCCCGATGTTGATCACCAGCTGGTACGGGACGCCGAGGTTCTTCGCGAAGCCCTCGCCGAGGCCGGCCACGGTGAAGCGGTCGGCGTACAGATAGGCGACGGCCATGACGGCGACGACGACCCAGATGATCTCGTAGCGGCCGCGCAGGATGCCGGAGAAGTCGCCGCTGGTCCACGTGTTCAGGGCCTGCATCAGTTCGAGCCGGTAGGCGAAGAACGTGGTGACGGCCATGACGACGCCGCCGAACATGAGGCCGACGAGCGGCACGACGATCATGTCGGTGAACCGGACACGGCGCAGCAGCCGCAGGAACAGGAAGGTGCCGACGAGGGAGAAGGCGACGGCGACGAGCATCTTGCCGAGCACGGACTGGCCGCCGAGGAACAGGGTCGCGACGAGGATGCCGAGCAGGGCCCATTCGACGGTGCCGGCGGTGTCCGGCGCCACGAACCGGTTGCGGGTCAGGTGCTGCATGATCAGGCCGGACACGCTCAGGGCGGCGCCGGCGAGCAGGATCGCGATCAGTCGGGGCACGCGCGAGACGAAGAACACCTCGAGGGTCGCGGTGTCGCCGCGCAGCAGGTCTGCGGGCGTGACGTCGGCGACGCCGACGAACAGGGACGCGAAGGCGGCGACGGCGAGCAGCACGGCGCCCAGCAGGACGGGACGCAGACGCACGGCCGGGCCGGCGGCCGCACGCGGGGTGCGGTCGCCGGCCCGGCCGGTCGTTACGGGGGCGCTCACGGGCGGGAGGAGGTCATGCCGCCGCGGCCGTGCCGACGGCCTGCCCGACGACGTCGATCTGGGACTGGACGGAGCTCAGCGCGCTCGGCGCCATGTACCAGGTGTACAGGTCGAGGTAGGTGATCCGGCCTTCCTTCGCGGCCGTGGTGCCGCCGACGAGGGGGTTGTCGAGGACTCGGGACGCGTTGGGGCCGGTGGTGTCGCCGAGGGGTGCCTCGCGGTCCTGGACGAACATCAGGTCGGGATCGGCCTGGGCGATGTACTCGAAGGACACGGCGTCCCCGTGGGCGACGTCGTCGGCGAAGGTCTCCGACACGGGCTTGACGCCGAGGTCGTGGATGATGCCGTACCGGGAGCCGGGTCCGTACGCGGTGACCTCGGCGGCCTCGACGCGCGCGATGAGCCCGCGCAGATTCGCCTGTGCGGCCGCCGCGGACACGGCGTCGAACGACTCCTCGATGCCGGCGAACTTCTCCTCGAACGCGTCCTCGGCTCCGAAGATGGTGGCGAGGTTGCGGTTCTGCGTCTCGACGCTGTTCAGGAAGTCCTTGGAGTCGACGGAGAGGTCGACGGTCGGGGCGATCTCGCTGAGCGCGTCGTAGCTGGTGGCCGACCGGGCGGCGACGATGATGAGGTCGGGCTCGAGGGCGTTGACGGCCTCGAAGTCGGGCTCGAACAGCGATCCGACCTTGGCGACGTCGTCGCCCCGGTAGCGTGCGAACGATTCGGGCCAGTTCGTGAGGGCGGGGACGCCGACGGCATCGGGCAGGTCGAGGTCGATCATGGACTGCAGGACGCTCTGGTCGAAGACCACGACCCGTTCGGGATCGACGGGCACCTCGGTCTCGCCCTGGGCGTGACTGATGACCACGGTCGCGCCGGTGTCCGCCGCGGTGTCGGAGGAGGTGTCGGAGGAGCAGGCGGAAAGCCCGAGCGAGGCGGCCGCGATTAACGCGACGGCGGCGGACAACCGGATACGCATGGGCAATCTCCTTGAAAATTGAACTTCCGGGGTAGGCGAAGCCGCTCGTGCGGTCCCGCCGCCACCCCGAACTCAGCGAAGCGTTGCCTAACTTAGCATGCCTTTACTTACCGTTGGCAAGAGTCGTGTCTCCACACGGACGAGCGCGCCGCCACTACGGTCGGATCATGACCTCCACCACGTTCTCCGCCTGGGTCGCGCGCGAGCACGACGGCGCGATCGACTTCGCCCCCGAGACCGTCGACGAGACGATGCTGCCCGACGACGGCATCACCGTCCGCGTCCTGCACTCGAGCGTCAACTACAAGGACGCCCTCGCCGTCGTCCCGCGCGGCGGCGTGGTCCGCAACTACCCGATCATTCCCGGCATCGACCTCGCCGGTGAGGTCGTCACCTCGGATCACCCCGACTTCGCGCCGGGCGACCGGGTCCTCGCGCACGGCTACGAGATCGGCACCGGCCGGCACGGCGGCTACGCCGAGTACGCCCGCGTCCCCGCCGACCAGCTCGTCCGGCTCGGCGAGCTCTCCACGGCCGACGCCGCCGCCATCGGCACCGCCGGCTTCACCGCGGCGCTCAGCGTGCAGGCGCTGCTGCGGCACGGCCTGACCCCGGACGACGGACCCATCGTCGTCACCGGCGCCTCCGGCGGCGTGGGCACCGTCAGCGTCGACCTGCTCGCCGCGGCCGGATTCGAGGTGGTCGCCTCGACCGGCAAGCCGGAAGCCCACGACCTGCTCACCGAGCTGGGCGCCGCCTCAGTGATCGGACGGCTGCCCGAGGACCCCGACGCGAAGCCGCGACCGCTCGGCAAGGCGCACTGGGCGGGGGCCGTGGACTGCGTCGGCGGCGCGACCCTCGCCCATGTCCTCAGCACCGTGCAGTGGGGCGGCGCGGTCGCCGCGAGCGGGCTCACCGGCGGCGCCGCCTTGCAGACCACGGTGATGCCGTTCATCCTGCGCAGCGTCGCGCTACTGGGAATCGACTCGGTGCAGCTGCCCATCGTCCCGCGGCGCGAGCTGTGGGAGCGCCTCGCGGGCGACCTGCGTCCCCGGCACCTGGCCGACATCATGCGCCGCATCCCCGCCCGGGAGCTGGTGTCCGTGCTCGATCTCGTGCGGGCCGGCAAGTTCACCGGCCGGGCGGTGATCGAGGTCGCCGACGGATTCTGACGGCTCGTCAGAAGAGGGTGAGCTCGACCTCCTCGACCACCTTCACCGTCCGGCGCACCGCCTTCTTCGCCCGCGCGGGCGCGGGGGTCGGCTCGGGCCGCGCGGGCGCGGGGGTCGGCTCGGGCCCGGCCGGTTCGGAGACGGGCGCCTTCGGAGCGGGCGGGGCCGCCCCCTGGGCGCGTGCCGCCTCGCCCGCCAGTTTGTCGGCGAGTTCGTTGAAGTGGTTGCCGACGTGCCCGCGCACCCACCGGAACCGCACCGGCCCGGACCGCTCGGCGAGGACGCGATCGATGGCCTGGACCAGGTCGAGGTTCTTCACCGGCGCGCCCGTCGCCGTCTTCCAGCCCTTGCGCTTCCATCCGGGCAGCCACTCCGAGGCGCACTTGATGGCGTATTGCGAGTCGGATTCGATGATCATCGGTTCCGGACCGGGGTGGGCCTTCAGCGCCTCGAGCAGCGCCCGCAGCTCGGCGATCTGATTGGTGCCGGAGCGTTCCCCGCCGGCCCGGCTCGGCCCTTCGTGATTGACCCACGCCCATCCGATGGCGCCGCCCGGGTTTCGAAGGCACGAACCGTCGGTGCTCACGATGATCATGTGCCAGACCATATCCCGTGGCAGAGGCGACGTCGCGCCCGAGGCACCGACGCGCCGCGGCTGTGCAGAAATCGCGGCCCTCCTCGGCGTGTCGGCACGAGAAGCGCACACTCGGCGGGTCGCCGCCTTCGATCCGCACCTCGTCGCCCGGTACGGCGGCACAGTACGGTGGACCGGTGCCCGTCCCCGCTCCACCCAGCACCGGCGCGCTCGTCGTCCGCGCCGACCTGCCCCGGCCGGTGGACGTCGCGCTGACGTTGCAGCCGCTCCAGCGCGGCCCCTACGACCCCTGCCACCGCCGTGACGGGCACGCGGTGTGGCGCACGTCCCGGTTGGCGTCGGGGCCGGTCACCTACCGGCTCGTGCAGGACGGTCCACGTGGCGTGCGCTGCCAGGCGTGGGGTCCCGGAGCCGCGGAACTGGCAGACCGTCTTCCCACCCTGCTCGGCGCCGACGACGATCCGACCGGGTTCCGGCCCGAGCATCCGCGCCTGGCCGAGGCCCATCGACGTCTCCCGGCCCTGCGGATCCCACGCACCGGCCGCGTGCTCGAGGCGCTGGTCCCGGCGATCCTCGAACAGCGGGTGCACGCCGTCGCGGCGTTCGCGTCGTGGCGGCGGCTCGTCACCTGGTTCGGCGACGACCCGCCCGGCCCGGCACCGGAGGGGATGCGGGTGCCGCCGGCCGCCGAGACGTGGCGCCGCGTTCCGTCGTGGGAGTTCCACCGGGCGAACGTCGACCCCGGCCGGGCCCGCACCGTCGTGCGCTGCGCCCAGCTGGCCGACCGGCTCGAGCGGCTCGTCGACCTCGATCCCGTCGAGGCACAGCGCAGACTGCACTCGATCCCGGGCGTGGGGATCTGGACCGCCGCCGAGGTCGCGCAGCGCGCCTTCGGAGACGCGGACGCGCTGTCGGTGGGCGACTACCACCTCGCGAAGATCGTCGGCTGGTCGCTGCTCGGCGCGCCACTGGACGACGCCGGCATGGTGGAGTACCTGGAACCCCTTCGGCCACATCGTTACCGGGCCGTGCGGCTGATCATGGCGACCGGCGGGGCTGGGCGGGTCCCGCGGCGGGGGCCGCGCACGCCGATCACCGATCATCGTCGGCACTGAGCAGGTCCCCGCGCCGGTCGCGCCGCCGGGGCCGGAGTCGTCGGCCCGGTACCGCCGGGCTGCGCTGCCGCGGCGCCGACGGCTGACCGTCGGATTTCGGCCGCCGGACCGTACCCTGGTGGCATGTCCGACCCAGACATTTCGACCGCGCCCACGAGACTCGCGCGGCTCCCGAGCTGGCTGCTGACCCAGTCCGCGCGCCACGTGCACCGAGTGGTGTCCGGCCGGCTCGGCCTGGCCGACGCCCGCGGCTACCCCCACCCCGCGCCGGCGGCGCTCGAGGAGTACGGCTCGCTGTGTCAGGCGGATCTGGGCCGACGGGCGGGGATGGACCGCAGCGACATCGTCGCCACCGTCAACGAGCTGGCCGATCGGCGGTTCGTCGATCGCAGTCCCGATCCCACCGATCGGCGCCGCAACATCATCAGCGTCACGCGCCGTGGGCGGCAACACCTGCGCACCCTCGACGACGTCCTCGTCGCGGCGCAGGACGAGGCGTTCGCGTCGCTGGACCCGGCCGAGCGGGACCAGCTCACCGTCCTGCTCACGAAGGTGCTCGCGCACCACACCCGGCAGGCGAAGGGCTCCTCGCGGGAGCCCTCCACCTCCGACGGACTCAGAGGGAGCGGGCGATGATCTGCTTCATCACCTCGTTCGCGCCGGCGTAGATCCGCTGCACGCGGGCGTCCTCGTACATCCGGGCGATGAGGTATTCGCGCATGTAGCCGTAGCCGCCGTGCAGCTGCACGCAGCGGTCGATGACCTCGCACTGCTTGTCGGTCAGCCAGTACTTGACCATCGCGGCGTCCGCGGCGTCGAGTTCACCCTTCAGGTGCTGCTCGATGCAGTGATCGAGGAACACCTGGCAGGTGCGGGCGATGGTTCGGCACTCCGCCAGCTCGAACGCGGTGTTCTGGAACTCGAACAGGCTGTGCCCGAACGCCTGCCGCTCCTTCGTGTAGCGCACGGTCTCCTCGACCGCGCGGTCCATCGCCCCGGCCGCCTGCGCGCCGATGATCAGCCGCTCCTGCACCAGCTGCGCCATCAGCTGCGCGAAACCCTGCCCCTCGCTCTCCCCGAGCAGGTTCGACATCGGCACCCGCACGTCGGTGAACGACAGCTCGGAGGTGTCGGCGCCGTGCTGGCCGACCTTGTCCAGCACCCGCCCGACCGCGAAGCCGGGGCAGTCCCGCAGGTCGACGATCAGCAGGGAGACGCCCTTGGCGCCGGCCTTCGGGTCGGTCTTGACGGCGAGCACGATGACGTCGGC
This sequence comes from Rhodococcus sp. P14, assembly GCF_000256505.1. Classification (NCBI taxonomy): domain Bacteria; kingdom Bacillati; phylum Actinomycetota; class Actinomycetes; order Mycobacteriales; family Nocardiaceae; genus Rhodococcus; species Rhodococcus sp. P14. The sequence continues at coordinate 17,542 of NZ_AJFC01000292.1, forward strand.
CGACGAACCGTTGGTGATGAAGGTCTTCGAGCCGTTGACCACGTACTCGTCGCCGTCGCGGAGCGCGGTGGTCTTGATGGCCTTGAGGTCCGACCCGGCGCCCGGCTCGGTCATGCCGATCGCGCCGAGGATCTCGCCGGTTGCCATGCCGGGCAACCAGGTTCGCTTCTGCTCCTCGCTGCCGTACTCGAGGATGTAGTGGGCGACGATGCCGCTGTGCACCGAGATGCCCAGGGCGAGGTCACCCGAGTAGCCCTGCGCCTCGAAGACCGCGAGGTCGTGCGCGAAGGTGCCGCCCCCGCCGCCGTACTCCTCCGGGATCGAGCACAGCAGCAGTCCCAGTTTGCCGGCCGCGAGCCACACCTCGCGGTCGATGCGCCGCTGGCTGTCCCACTTCTCGGCGTGGGCCATGACCTCGCGCTCGAAGAAGTCGCGGGCCAGTTCCGACACGGCCTGTACCTCGTCGTCGTGCCAGGACGGCACGTGCTTCGTCACCATCGGTGTCCTTCAACCTTCCGTCCGGCGTGACCGAATGTCACACCGCGTCGATTCGATCGAACTCATGTGACATTCGGTCACCGGGGGCGCAGCTCGCGCTTGAGAAGCTTGCCGCTCTGGTTGCGCGGGAGGGTGTCCACGAACCGGACGAGCTTCGGAACCTTGAACGGCGCCAGGCGCTGCTTGACGTGGTCGATCAGCTCGTTCTCGTCGGTGTCCGCGCCGGCGCGCAGCACGACGACGGCGGTGACGGCTTCGATCCACTTCTCGTCGGGGGTGCCGATGACCGCGACCTCGGCGACGGCCTCGTGGGTGTAGAGGGCGTCCTCCACCTCCCGGGACGCGACGAGGATGCCGCCGGTGTTGATGACGTCCTTGATCCGGTCGACGACGGTGATGTAGCCCTCGGCGTCGCGCGTGACGAGATCGCCGGAGTGGAACCACCCGTCGCGGAACGCCTCCGCGGTGGCGTCCGGGTTGTCCCAGTAGCCCAGGCACAGCTGCGGCGACCGGTACAGCACCTCGCCGGGTTCGCCGTCGGGCATGTCGTTGCCGTCGGCGTCGACGACGCGGGTCTCGACGAACAGCACCGCCTTCCCGCACGATGACGGCCGGTCCGCGTGCTCCTCTGGGCGCAGAACCGTTGCCAGCGGCCCGATCTCGGATTGACCGAAGCAGTTGTAGAACCCGAGGTCCGGGTAGCGCTCGCGGAGCCGGTTCAGCACGGTGACGGGCATGATCGACGCGCCGTACTGCGCCTTCCGCAGCGACGACAGGTCGCGGGTCTCGAGGTCGGGGTGGCTCGCCAGCGGCACCCACACCGTCGGGGCGAGGAAGAGCGAGCCGATCCGCTCGGACTCGACGAGCCGCAGGATCTCCGGGATGTCGGGGGCGGGCAGCAGCGTGACCGTGGCGCCGACGGCCAGGTACGGCAGCATGAACACGTGCATGCCGGCGGAGTGGTACAGCGGCATGCAGATCAGCGGATTGTCGTCCGCCGCCAGGTCCAGGGCGACGATCGACGAGGTGTACTCGTGCACCAGCGCCCGGTGGGGCATCATGGCGCCCTTGGGTTTCGAGGTGGTGCCGGAGGTGTAGAGCAGCTGCACGAGGTCGGCATCGGAGACGGTCACGTCGAGTTCCGGCACCTCGCCCGTGCACGCGACGGCGAGGAGCGAGTCGTCGGCGTCGCGCAGGGGCACCACATGCTCGGCCGGGACGTCGCCGAGGACTGCGTCGAGGTTCTCGCGCAACGCGGGGTCGACGAGGACGGCGCGCGCCCCGGACTGGCCGAGCAGGTAGCTCAGTTCCTCGCCGCGCAGGGCGTAGTTGATCGGCACGTGCACGAGGCCGGCCCGGGCGGCCGCGAGGTACCCGACGACGTAGGCGTCGGAGTTGGTGCCGTACGCGGCGACGCGATCGCCCTGGTCCAGGCCCAGCGCGCGCAACCGTCCGGCCGCCCGGGTGACCGCGTCGTCGAGCTCGCGGTAGCTGAGGGTGCGGTCGCCGAACCGCAGGGCGGTGCGGTCGGGGAAGCGGACGGCGCTGCGGTGCAGCACGCCGTCGACGGTGTTCGCGCGCGGGTCGAGGCTCATGGCCGACAGGTTATAGGACGTCCAACCAATTGACCAGACCGATCGATCGATAGCGTCAGCGACCCTGCCACACCGGCCGGCGCTTCTCCACGAACGCCGTCATGCCCTCCTGGGCGTCGCAGATCATCGCGTTGGTCGCCATGGTCTCGGCCATCGCCTCGTAGGCCTGCTCCTGCGGCAGCTCGATCTGCCGGTAGAAGGCTTCCTTCCCGATCCGCACCGTCGCCGGGGACGCCGAGACGATCTTCGCGGCCAGGGCCGCGGTCTCGGATTCCAGGGCCGCCGGGTCGACGACGAAGTTGATCAGCCCCCAGTCCGCCGCCGTCGCCGCGTCGATCGTCTCGCCCGTGAGCAGCATCTGCATGGCCCGCTTGCGCCCCACGGCCCGGCTGAGCGCGACCATCGGCGTGGAACAGAACAGGCCGATCTTCACCCCCGGGGTGCCGAACACCGCGTCCGACGACGCGACCGCCAGGTCGCACGACGCCACCAGCTGGCAGCCGGCCGCGACGGCCGCACCCTGCACCGACGCGATCACCGGCTGCGGCACCGACTGCACGGTCTGCATCATCTCGGTACAGGTGTCGAAGATGACCCGCTCGTCCTCGAGGGTCCGGCCGATCATCTCGCGCAGGTCGTGGCCCGCCGAGAACACCGGGCCCTCGGCGCGGATCACGATCACCCGGGTCGCGGACTCCGCGGACAGCGCGCGCAGCCCCATCGTGACCTCGCGCATCGCCGACGCGGACAACGGGTTTCGCTGATCGGGACGGTTCAGGGTGAGCAGGCCGATCCCGGACGCCTCGTCGACGGCGATGAGTACGGCGGCGGGCTGGTCGGTGCGCGTGTCGGTCATGCGCTCCTGCCTACACCACCGCGACGGGGGCGGCCACCCCCCGAACGTGGGTGAGCAGTCGCAGCAGCGCGGCCGCCACCTCGTCGGCGCGCTCGACGATCACCGAGTGCCCCGCCCCGTCGACCCGCACCAGTTCGGCGGCGGGCAGCCGCGCGGCGATGGCCCGCGAGTGCGCGAACGGCGTCAGCTCGTCCGCCGAGCCGCCGAGCACCAGGACCGGTATCGCAGCCAGCACGGCGAGGGCCGCCGACTCGTCGAGCACGGCGAACGCCGCCAGGAAGCGCGAGAGCGTCACGATCGACGTCTCGGTGGCCAGGGCCGTCGCCAGCGACCGTGCCCACGAGTCCGCGGCGCCGCGACGGACCACAGGACCGCACATGCGCCCGCCGATCCGCATCGATCCCTGCATCACCCGCGGCGCGCGTCGCACCGCGCGGTGCAGCACGGACACCGCCGGGTGCCGCAGATAACGGCCGAGCCCCGACTCGGCCAGGCCACTCGCCGCGGTCGCGACGAGGGCGGCACCGACGACGCGGCTGCCGATCCGCTCCGGGTACAGCCGCGCGTAGGCCATCGCCACCATGCCGCCCATCGAGTGCCCCGCCAGCACCACCGGCCCGGGGGGCACGACGGTGCGCAGGACGACGTCGAGGTCGTGGGCGAGTTGCTCGATGGTGTACGTCTCCGGCGCGCCGATCCCCGACCGGCCGTGCCCGCGCTGGTCGTAGGCGACGATGCGGACCCCCGCCCCGGCCTGCCCGGCCAGGCGCTCGCGTACCGCCGACCAGCTGCCGGTGTGCAGGCAGTGGCCGTGCACCAGCACGACGGTGACGAGCGCGTCGACGGGTCCGTGCACCCGCACCGACAGGGGCACACCGTCGTCGGCGGCGACGGTCACCCGGCGCGGATCCGGTCCAGGCATCGCGGCCTCCCAGCGGTCGATCTGCCGGGAATGTCGTCGATGCCCGAGCCGCGCGTTACGGCCGCGACCGAATCGTGACCGATGGTCAGCGCGGGGCGAGGGCCCGGATCATCTCCGTCGGGTCGCCGGCGGTGGTCATCGCGATCACGGGAGTGGTCACGCCCGCCTCGACGTACCGTTCGATGTGCTCGCGGCACGCCTCCGGCGGCCCGTGCACGACGAGCTGGTCCACCACGTGGTCAGGGATCGCAGCGAGGGCCGCCGACCGCTCCCCCTCCGCCCACAACCGCCACATGCCCTCGAAATCGTTGCTGCGTCCGAGGAATTCGTGGAAGGCACGGTAGACGGGGACGTTCATGTAGGCGGCGACCATGCGACGACCGATGCTGCGGGCGGTTTCGGCGTCGAAACCGGGCAGCACGAAGATGCGGGCGACGATCTCCTTGCCCGCTCCTCCCTCGTGCACGTACGGCGCGACGGTGCGCACGTCGTCGGCCGAGAGCCAGTTGACGATCGTGCCGTCGGCCTCGCGTCCGGCGAGGCGCAACATCCCCGGGCGCAGGGCGGCGAGCAGCAGCGGCGGGGCGGGATCGGGGACGAGTCCGGCGCGGAACCCGCCGACCTCGAACGTGTCGTACTTGTGGCTGATCTTCTCGCCGGCGAGCGCGGCACGCAGGAACTGCAGGGTGTCGCGGGCTCTCTTGAACGGCTCCTCGAACGGGGTGCTGTTCCACTTCTCGACGATCACGTTGGACGAGGTGCCCACGCCGAGGACGAAACGGCCCGGGGCGGCGGCGGCGAGGGTGGCCGCGGAGATCGCCAGGGTGGCGGGACCGCGCGTGAAGACCGGCACGATCGCGGTGCCCAGCCGCAGCGTCGGGGCCCACACGCTCGCCAGCGCCAGGGGCGTGAAGGCGTCGGCCACGCTGCTCTCGGACGACCACACGTCGGTGTAGCCGAGGTCGGGCAGTTCGGCGATCAGATCTCGCTGGTCGGGCAGGGCAATGCCGTCGAGGGGGATCGTCAGGCCCCAACGGCGAGGCGTCGCATCATCGCTCATACGCCACACCTTAGGCTGCGCCGGTGCGTCCTTTGGGCTGCCAGGACCGCCCAAAGGGCACACCGGTCCGTATGCTGGCCCGTTGTGCAGGTCTCTCAGCTCTGGCGTTACCCGGTCAAGTCGTTCGGCGGCGAGCAACTGCCGTCGGCGACGATCGAGCCGGACGGGCTGCGCGGCGACCACCTGTGGGCGGTGATCGACGCCGAGACCGGCGCCGTCGCGACGGCGAAGAAGGTGCGCGCCTGGTCGCGACTGCTCGAATGCCGCGCCCGGCTGCTCGACGACGCCGACCCCTCGGATCCCGCCGTCCTCGAGATCACCCTGCCCGACGGCCGGTGCACCCGCGGCGACGACCCGCGCACCCCCGCGCTGCTGTCGGAACTGACCGGGCGGGCACTGACGTTGGAGGCCCGCCCGCGCACCTACGACGAGGCGCCGCTGCACCTGCTCACGACGGCAGCCGTGGACGCGCTCGGCACGGGCGACCCCGCCGACGTCGCGCTGCGCCGCTTCCGCCCCAACGTCGTGGTCTCGGCGGACGGCACCGGGTTCGTCGAGGACGACTGGCTGGGCCGCCAGCTCGAGGTGGGGACGGCGGCGCTCGTGCCGACGCAGCGCACGGCGCGGTGCGTGATGGTGACGTTGCCGCACCAGGAGGTGCCGGCGCGGCGCGACATGCTGCGCACCGTCACCGGCCGCAACCGCGTCCCGAACCGTCCCGAGGCCAGGCCGGCACCGTGCATCGGGGTGTACGCCGATGTCGCATCGGAAGGCGTTCTCTCGCTGGGTGACTCACTGACCGTTCGCTGAAACGGATCCGGGTCGGTCAGCGGCCCGAGTCCTTCGCGGGCAGGATGCGGGTGCGGACCTCACCGAACCCGATGCGGGTGCCGTCCGGCCCGGGCGCGGTGGCGGAGATCGAGATCTCGTCACCGTCCTCGAGGAAGGTCCGGGTCTCGTCGCCGACCTGCACTGGTTCCATACCGCCCCAGGTGAGTTCGATGAACGCCCCGCGCTGGTCCTTCTCGGGACCGGAGATGGTGCCCGAGCCGAACAAGTCGCCGGTGCGGGTGGCGGCACCGTTGACGGAGGTGTGCGCGAGCATCTGCGCCGGCGACCAGTACATCTGGGCGTACGGCGGACGCGAGACGACGTGACCGTTCCACTCGACCTCGAGATCGATGTCCAGGCCCCACTTCTCGGTGCCCTTCAGGTACGGCAGCGGTTCCGGGTCCTGCACCGGGGTGTCGACGCGGGCAGCCTCGAGCGCGGCCAGCGGCACGACCCACGGGGAGATCGAGGTCGCGAACGACTTGCCGAGGTTCGGACCGAGCGGCACGTACTCCCACGCCTGGATGTCGCGGGCCGACCAGTCGTTGAGGATGACGGCCCCGAAGCAGTGGTCGGCGAACTCGTCCGGGGAGATCGACGATCCCATCGGCGACCCGACGCCGACGACGAAGCCCATCTCGGCCTCGATGTCGAGGCGGATCGAGGGGCCGAACACGGGCGCCGGATCGTTCGGGCCCTTGCGCTGTCCGCACGGACGCACGATGTCCACTCCCGACACGACCACGGTGCTCGACCGGCCGTGGTAGCCGACCGGCAGGTGCTTCCAGTTCGGCATCAGCGGCGACGGATTGTCGGGCCGGAACAGGCGCCCGAGGTTCGACGCATGGTTCTCCGAGGCGTAGAAGTCGACGTAGTCGGCGACGTCGATCGGCAGATGCAGGGTCACGTCCGCGACGGCGTGCACGGCCTCGGCGGGCACGTCCCCGGCGACGAGATCCTGCAGCGCGGCCCGCACCTCGTCCCAGCGGGCGCGGCCCTGCGCCATGAAGGCGTTGAGGGTCGGGGCGGCGAACGCGGGATCGTCGAACACGACGGACAGGTCGAGAACGGAGTCACCGACACGCACGCCGACGCGCGGCTGCGTTCCGGCCGTGGAGAACACGCCGTAGGGCAGGTTGTTCGCGCCGAAGAGCGAACCTTCCGGGATGTCGATGACGGTCATGCGAGAGATCCTTCGGTGATCGGGGACATCGTCGGCGGAGCCAGGCCGACCTCGACGAGATCGGCGAGCGGCTCCACGATGCTGCAGGTGCCGAACGAGCGGAAGCTGTTGCGCAGCTCCTCGATTCGAGCAGGCGACAGGTCGCGCAACCGGGCGGCCAGGCCGGCGCCGTCCCGGTCGGCGAGCACCGCCGCGACGGCCGCGGTGTCCGCACCGTCGAGCACGGCGTCGACGGCGGCGAGCACGTTGAGGAATCCGTGCTGTTCGAACCCGGTGTGCGGGTCGGTGTTGCGGACCGCGTGGTGCAGGCCCGCCGTGGCCTTGAACGGGACCTTCGTGCGGACCACGGTCGAGAGGGCGTCGGCGAGTTCCCGTTCGTCGGGGTACGCCTCCGCGACCACCCCGCCCGTGCGGAACTTCGCCGCGTAACGCGATCCCACGAGTCCCTGGAGGATCTCGGCGCGGCGCTCGTCGCGCGGAACCTCCACGAACAGTGCGACTCCGGGGTACTCTGCGGCGATCAGGTCGAGGGCGACGAGCACACCGGCGGGGCTCTCCCCGGCGGGCACGGCGATCTCGAGGGCGGCCACGGTGACGCCGTCGACGTCGCGCAGGCTCTCCATTGCGGGAACGACCGCGGACGGCCCGCCCGGAACGGTCAGGCTCAGGGTGAGGTCGCCCCCGAACGGGCGCTGTCCGAGTGCCTCGAGCAACTCCGGGATCCGCGGCGCCGGGAACACGAACGTGCCCACCAGCCCGGCATGGTCGGCGATGCGGTGCGCGGCATGGGCCGGCAGGGCGCGATCGAGCGGGGCGTTACCGGGCGGGAACAGCGCGGCGTCGTCGCACAGTTCCGTCAGCAGGGCTCCGAGAGTGCTCACTTCTGCAGCCCCCGGTTCCAGCTTCCGGCGTAGGCCGCGTCCTCGCACGCGAGCGCACCCTCGCCGAGTTCGAGCGGCCGGAACGTGTCCACCATGACGGCGAGCTCGTCGAAGAAGTCGACGCCGATGCTGCGCTCGTAGGCGCCGGGCTGCGGGCCGTGGGCGTGGCCGCCGGGATGGACGGAGATCGATCCCTGGCCGATGCCGGAGCCCTTGCGGGCCTCGTAGTCTCCGCCGCAGTAGAACATGATCTCGTCGGAGTCGACGTTGGAGTGGTAGTAGGGCACCGGGATCGCCAGCGGGTGGTAGTCCACCTTGCGGGGCACGAAGTTGCAGATGACGAAGTTGTTGCCCTCGAACGCCTGGTGCGCCGGCGGCGGCTGGTGGACCCGGCCGGTGATGGGCTCGTAGTCGTGGATGCTGAAGGTGTACGGGTACAGGCAGCCGTCCCAGCCGACGACGTCGAACGGGTGGTTGGGCACGAGGTAGCGGGTGCCGACGATGCCGTGCGAGGTGCGGTGCTTGACCAGGACCTCGACGTTGCTGTCCTCGACCTGGATCAGCTCGGTCGGGCCGTGCAGGTCGCGTTCGCAGAACGGCGCGTGCTCCAGGAACTGGCCGAACCGCGACAGGAAGCGCTTCGGCGGGACGATGTGGCTGTTGGCCTCGATGACGTAGGCGCGCAGCGGCTCGTCGCCGGTGGGGATCCAGCGGTGGGTGGTGGCCATCGGCAGCAGCACGTAGTCGCCGGCCTTCGCGTCGAGCACACCGAAGACGGTCTCGACGCGGGCGGTTCCCGACTCGACGTAGACCATCTCGTCGCCGACGACGTTGCGGTAGAGCGGCGACTCCTTCGCCGCCACGACGTACGACAGGCGCACGTCCGCGTTGCCCAGGATCAGCCGGCGGCCGGTGACGACGTCGGTCTCGGCCCAGACGGTCTGCGGGAACAGATCGTGCAGCTTCAGATGGCGCGGCTTGAGCGGGTGGTTCGGGGTGGTGGCCTGGTCGGGCAGCTTCCACTCGGTGGCGTCGACGATGGCCGACGGGATGTGCCGGTGGTAGAGCAGCGCCGAGTCCGAGGAGAAGCCCTCCTCGCCCATCAGCTCCTCGTAGAACAGCCCGCCGTCTTCGTTGCGGTGCTGGGTGTGGCGCTTCGGCGGGATGACGCCGAGCTGTCGGTAGAACGCCATGAGATTCAGCTCCTCGGGCTCTTCGTGGCGGATCCGCGGGAGGCCGCGGTGTTGATAAACACCTTAACTACTTTTCGGGCGTGAGCGCAACCACATCGGCCCGATCGGTCGTCAGTTGCGGTCGCGCATGTCGAACTGGCTGCGCTTGGTGATGAGCTTGTTGAGGAGCATGACGAGAATCTGCTGCTCCGCCTCGCTCAGCACGTCCACCCATGCCGCTTCCCGCTCGTTCTGGGCACGGAACGTCTCCATGATCTCCCGCTCGCCGGCCCCGGTGAGCGACAAGCGGACCGACCGGCCGTCTTCCGGATCCGGGGTTCGCGTCAACAGACCCGCCTCGACCAGCGGTTTCGCCAGATTGGAGACGGCGGCACGGCTCATGCCGGTGAGCTTGGCGGCCATCTTCGGCTCGATCGGACCGGCCAGCCAGGTGACGAACATCAGCCGATAGGCCGACCACGACCGCCCCCGCGGGCGGTGCACGGCCGCCTCGAGGTCGTACGTGACGATGTCGGAAGCGCGGTTCAGCGTCAGCAGCACCTCGGTGGCCTGCTCGTGGTAGTCGCCGTATCGGTTGCTCAGGCGCCGGTTCGCGAGTTCGACGAAGGACCAGTAGTCGAGGTCGCGGGCGTCCGCTTCGGTCATGGCCTTCACCTTATCCGAGCTCGATAATTTAGTACACGTATTAATTACATGGGTGTGCCCCCCGACCCGGCAGAGCATCGGAGGGCACCGGCGGCCGAACGACCACGGCTCACGCGCGGGTCGGCCGGATCATCCCGATCGACCGCCCGCCTACGCTCCTACCTCGCCCCTCGTTCGGACCCCGACCGGTGCCCCGCTCCGGACGCGTCGGAGCCGAACAGCGCCCCCAGCCGCTGCAACAGACCCCGGCGCGGTCGCCGGTCGAGGTCCCGGACGATGACTGTGCTGCCGCCCTCGGCCGCGGCCTCGACGATCACGACGTCGCCGGGGAATCGCAGCTCCCACCGGCCGCGATCGACCGTCTGCGCGGTCGGCTCCTGCCTGCGCACGATCGCGTCGACCGTCGCCTGCACCGGATCCGGCGAGTGGTAGACCTCGGTGTTTCTCCTCGTCTCCCGATGCTCGTAGGTCTCGGCGATGTGGTCCCGGCTCTCGCCGCCGCAGCCCACGAGCAGCAGCGACGACACGAGCACCGGCACCGCCCGTTTCGCGACGGACGCCCGGCCCGCGCGCACGATTTCCCCCATGAAATCCCCCCGTATCGAATTGTTCCGCGGGGCACCATACAGTCCGGGAGTGAGCTGCCTCGCGGGCGTGCACGTTTCGTGTCTCGTACCACGAGGCGGCGGGGAAGCATCCGCATCTGACTACGGGTGTGCACAATTGAAGGGCACCGCACCGACTCGACGCATCACGGAAGGCCTGGAATGAGTTCGACGGAGATCAGCGCCGACCCGCACGCCGGCACCCTGCGCAGCCCCCGCTTCTGGCTGGCGCCGGTCGTCGTGGTGACCGCCGTGATGGCGGCCCTGGCGGCCCTCTACATCGGCAGCATGATCAATCCGGCCGACAATCTGCACAGGTTCCCGGTCGCCATCGTCAACCAGGACGTCGGCGACGTGCTGCCCGGTTCGGACCAGCAGCGCAATCTCGGCGCCGAGATCACCGCCGCCGTCGCCGACGGGGTCGATCCGGCGGAGATCGACCTGCAGCAGGTCGGGATCTCCGGGGCGATCTCGGGTCTCGACTCGGGCCGACTCTACGGCGCGATCGTGATTCCGAGCGACTTCACCAAACGCACGTCCATCCTGGCGCAGGGCAGCGTGATCCCCGGCGACATCGAGAAGCCGATCATCACCGTCTACACCAACCCCCGCATCGGCACCTTCGGCAAGGGCATCGTCGAATCGATCGCCGACCGCGCCCTGACCACCGTGAACGCCACCGTCGGGGAACAACTCACCACCACGGTCACCGACACCCTCGCCACCAGCGCCCCGGATCTGCAGCTGTCCGGCGGCAGCCGGTTGACGCTGGCGGATCCGATCGATGTCCGCTTCGTCGAGCACAAGCCGCTGCCCGACGGCACCGGACTGGGCCTGTCCGCGTTCTACTACACACTGCTGCTCATCCTCGCGGGCTTCACCGGCGCCACCATCGTCAACTCGCTCGTCGACAGCGCCCTCGGTTTCGTCCCCACCGAGTACGGGCCGTGGTACGTCGACCGGAAGACTGCGCATCTGTCGCGGTTCCGGGTGCTGCTCGTGAAGTGGGCGATCATGGTGATCCTGGGGCTGATCGTGTCGGCGCTCTACCTGTGGATCGCCACCCTGCTCGGCATGCCCGTGACCCGCGCCCTGCTGCTGTGGGAGTACGGGGCCCTCGCGATCACGGCCGTGGGCGTCACCTCGATCTCGGTGATGGCCGTGTTCGGTTCCGCCGGACTGCTGGTGAACCTGTTGATCTTCATCATCCTGGGCCTGCCGTCGTCGGGCGGGACCGTGCCGCTCGAGGCGATGCCCCCGCTGTACACGTGGCTGTCGACCTTCGAACCGATGCATCAGGTGTACATCGCGACCCGGGCCATCCTGTACTTCGACGGCAGTGGCCCCGCGGGGCTGACCCGCGGCGCCCTGATGACCCTGCTGGGTCTCGGGATCGGCCTCGCGCTCGGGGCGGTGGTGACTCGGATCTACGACGTGCGCGGGTTCCACCGCCGCAGCGACGCCGACCCCGCACTCGTTCCGGCGCAGGACACGTGAGACAGGACCCCGCTGCTCCTCGAGGGCAGAGCAGCGGGGTCCCGGGTCTCGAAGGTAGCGTTCCGATTCCGCCCGGCCCAGCCGCGCCGGGGTGAAACGGGGGATGAAACTGTCCCCGGCTGCGGCGTCGCCGGCAGCAGCGTGACCGAGCGGGCCAGCGGATGCCCGCGGACCGATAGCGGAGTATGCTCATTAATGAGTCCACTCATTCCGGGAGGCGCGAAATGGTCGAATCGGCGGGAGCGCCGGGTCGCCGAGACCGGAACATGCGTGACAAGCAGAGCCGAATCTTCGCTGCCGCCTCATCGTTGTTCGCGGAGAAGGGCTTCGCGGGGGTCACGACACAGCAGATCTCCGAACGCGCGGACGTCGCGGCCGGAACGTTGTTCCGCTACGCGACGTCCAAGGGCGAACTGCTGATGATGGTCTACAACCAGCAGTTCCGGGCGGCCCTGAGCATCGGCGAGCGCGAGTCACGCTCGCGGCGCGACCCGGTGGACGCCGTACTGGCCCTCGTCCGGCCCATTCTCGAGGCGGCCGACAGCAACGTCGAGAACACGGTGAATTACCAACGCGAGCTGCTGTTCGGCTCCGCAAGCGAGAAATACCGTTCCGAGGGACTCGATCTCGTCGCCCTCTTCGAGGAGACGGTCGCGTGCCGGCTCGTCGAGGCCGCGCGCAACCGCGGGCTGGACGAGAGGCAGGCGGAGGACCGGGCCCGGCACGCCGGCCGGAGCATCTTCGCGATCCTGCACCTGATCCTTGCGCGCGCGTTCACCGGTGCGCATCCACACAACGACCCCGAAGCCGACCTGCACGCCCAGATCGACCAGATCGTCACGGGCTTCTTCGCAGCACTCGACGACGACCGCCCGGCCCGCGGCACGCCGCAACCGGGCACGTCCTCACCCCAACGAAAGAAGGAATCATGACCAGCCGGATCAGCAAGGTGACGGTCCTCGGGACCGGTGTCCTCGGTGCGCAGATCGCGTTCCAGTCCGCCTACAGCGGGTTCGACGTCACCGCCTACGACATCAGCGACGACGCCCTGACCAACGCGCAGAAGCGCTTCGGCGAGCTCGCCGAGACGTACAAGCGTGAGGTTCCCGGTGCCGGCGACGGGAAGGCGGAGGCGGCTGCGACCGGCATCCGCCTGTCCTCCGACCTCGCGGACGCCGTCCGGGACGCAGACCTCGTCGTCGAGGCCGTACCCGAGGTCCTCGACATCAAGCGGGACACCTACACGAAGCTGGGCACCGTCGCACCCGCGGAGACGATCTTCGCCACCAACTCCTCCACGCTCCTGCCCAGCGACATCAAGGACTTCACCGGCCGTCCCGACAAGTTCCTCGCGCTGCACTTCGCCAACCAAGTGTGGAAGTTCAACACGGCCGAGGTCATGGGCACCGACGACACCGACCCCGCGGTATTCGACCGGGTCGTCGACTTCGCCGCGGCCATCGGCATGGTCCCCATCCCGATCCACAAGGAGAAGGCCGGCTACGTCCTGAACTCGCTGCTGGTGCCGTTCCTCAACGCCGCCGGTGAGCTCGCCGCGGGCGGCTTCGCCGCCCCCGAGGACGTCGACAAGGTGTGGCGGATCGCCACCGGGGCACCCATGGGCCCCTTCCAGATCTACGACGTCATCGGACTCACCACGCCGTACAACATCCTGTCCCACGGCGACGAGAAGGACCGGAAGATCGCCGCGTGGTTGAAGGCGAACTACATCGACGCCGGCAAGCTCGGCGTGGCGACCGGCGAAGGGTTCTACTCCTACTCCGACGGCCGGTAGAGGCAGATGCCGCGACAGGGCGGCGACTCGGGTACGACGGCAGTGGAACCACGAAGCATGCGCACGGCCCCGTAAGCCCCCACGGGTGGACGAGAACAGCGCATGGTTCCCCGGGCCGGGCTCGCCTCCCCGTCCGGAGCCGCCTTCCCGATCACGGACTTCCCCGAGAGCGACGTCCGGCTCCGCCGTGCGGGTGCGGAGCCGGACGTGGACGGGACCGTCCGCCGGCGGTGTCGGCACGGCGGTGCAGACTGGACCGGTGCGCACCGTGCTGGTTCCCGACACCGCCGGCGGGCAGTCGCCCGGCGGGTGGACCGTTCCGGTCGACCCCGACGGACGACCGCTCGCCGCTGCCGAGCACCACGACGACCTGACGACATTCGTGCGGACGTGCGAGGCGACGAACCCGCCGCGCTGGATCTGGACCGGCACCGCCTCCGTCTACCCCGCACTGCTGCGCGGCGGGGCCCGCGTGCGCCGATGCCACGACCTCGCCTCCACCCGCGCAATCCTCAACGTACGCGCCGGGATTCCCGCGCCGCCGGGACAGCCGATCGACCAGCGACCGGGACTGTTCGACGTCGCTCCCACCGCCGACCTCGACTCGGTGCTCGCCGAGTTCGCCCGGCAGCGGGCCGAACTCGGTGGCCGCGCCCGGCTCGAACTGCTCGTCGCCGCCGAATCGGCGGGCACGCTGGCCGCCGCCGAGATGAGCTTCGACGGGCTGCCCTTCTCCGCCGACGCCCACCGGCGGGTGCTCGAGCGCACCCTCGGCCCGCGCCCCACCGACGACGGATTGCCGCCTCGGATAACCGAACTGAACGCCCGGATCGGTGCGGTTTTCGGTCGTGCGCTCAACCCGGCCTCGCACACCGAGGTGCTCGACGCGTTCCGGCGGGAAGGCATCGAGGTGCCGTCCACCCGCAAATGGGTACTGCGCGAACTCGACCATCCGGCGGTGCCGCTGCTCCTGCAGCACCGCGATCTGTCGAAGCTGCACAGCACCAACGGCTGGCACTGGCTCGACACCTGGGTGCGCGACGGCCGGTTCCGCCCGGTCTATGTGCCCGGTGCCGTGGTGTCCGGGCGCTGGGCGAGCCGCGGCGGTGGGGCCCTGCAGATTCCGAAGGCGTTGCGGTCGAGCGTGATCGCCGAGCCCGGCCACGTTTTCGTGATCGCCGATGCCGGCCAGCTCGAACCGCGCATCCTCGCCGCGATGTCCGGCGACCCGCGGATGACGACGGCGGCGGGGGCCGAGGACCTGTACGCGCCGGTGGCGGCGGCGACGTTCGGCGGCGACCGCGCGAAGGCGAAGGTGGCCGTGCTCGGCGTGCTCTACGGTGCGACGTCCGGTGAGTCGCGGGCGTTGCTCACGATGCTGAGGCGTAGTTTTCCCGAGGCGGTGGAGTTCGTCGAGCACGCCGCGCGGGCCGGGGAACGCGGCGAGGTGGTGCATTCGTGGCTGGGCCGCGCGTGCCCGCCGCCCGACGCCGGCTTCTTCGTGCACGGCGACGCGCGGGCCCGGGGACGGTTCACCCGCAACTTCGTCGTCCAGGCGACGGCCGCCGAGTGGGCGCTGTGCGTGCTGGCCGACCTGCGTCTGCGCCTGGCCGCCGGCGACGCCGGTGAGCTCGTCTTCTTCCAGCACGACGAGATCGTGGTGCACACCCGCACGCCGGAGACCGCGACGGCACACCTGTCCGCCGCGGTGGAGTCGGCCACCCGGTTGCTGTTCGGAGCCACCGAAGTGCGTTTCCCCATGCAGGTCTCGGTGCGCGACTGCTACGGCGCGGACGAGTCGTAGGCGGCGTGCGTCCACAGGTGGAATGAGGCGTAGGCCCGCCACGGACTCCACCGCCGCGTCCGGACCGTCACCTCGCGGGCGGTATCCACGCCGAGGGCCCTGCGCAGCACCAGATCTCCGACGGGACACGCGTCGCGGTCCCCGAGCACGCGCACGGCGAGGTAGTCCACGGTCCACGGCCCGATTCCCGGCAGTCCGAGAAGGTCCCGGCGGAACCGCACGGGGTCGGACGGATCGAGACCGTCGGCCGCGGCGCGGGCGAGCGCGAGCACGGTACGCACCCGGGCGCCGGTCAGCCCCACGGCCGCCTGCAGTTCGTGCGGGTCCGCACCGACGAGCCCGGTCGGCAACGGGAAGCAGAGCAGGCCGTCGCGTCCCGGATCGCCGTAGCGGGCGACGAGGCGGCCGGCGAACGTGGCGGCCGCCGCGACGCTGACCTGCTGTCCCAGCACCGTCTGGACGGCGGTGTCGAACCAGTCCGTCGTCCCGAGCACGCGCAGTCCCGGCCGGGCCGCCACCATCGGCGCGAGGTACGGATCGGCGCCGAGCGCCGCGTCGATCACGGCCGGGTCGGCATCGAGGTCCAGCCACCGCCGGACCGTCTGCTCCACCTCGGGTAGGTCGCGACGATCCGCGTCGATCCGGACGGACACGTGCTCGGAGCCGGGACGGATCGCGACCACCGTGGGACCGTACCGCCCCCGCACCGACCGGACGTGCGTGCCCGTGTCCGCGTCGTGCCGTTCGAGACCGGCGACGGTGTGGCTGCGCAGCGCGGCGAGCATCGGCGCCGCGGCCAGCGGCGGCGTCACGGTCGGCCGCAGGACGACGCTCACGCCGCGGTCTCGAGCCGGAGCAGGGCACGCTTGGCTTCCACCCCGCCCACGTACCGGCCGAGGTCGCCGTCGCCGCGCACCACGCGATGGCACGGCAGGACGACGGGCAGCGGATTCCTCGCGCACGCCGTGCCCACCGCCCGGACGGCGCGGGGGCTGCCCGCCACGGCCGCCACCTCGGCGTAGCTCGCGGTCCGGCCGTAGCCGGGCAGGTGCGTGATCACCTCGCGCCGGAAACCCCGCGCCAGGGTCAGGTCGAGCGGCAGGTCGAAGGTGGTGCGCGTGCCGCGGAAGTACTCGTCGAGCTGGCGGGCGGCGGTGCCGAGCCGGGCGGGTGCGGCAAGGATGCGGGGGCTGATGTCGGCGGCGAGCCGATCGAGGACCGCGTCGTGGTTCTCGACGGCGTACGCGACCCGCACGAGTCCGGCGGGGGTGGCGGCGAGCAGCAGCGGCCCGACCGGGGTGTCCACGATGCGGTAGGCGACGTCGAGCAGGTCGGCGGCGCCGGCAGCGACGGTCAGCCGGGCGTGCAGGCGGGTCAGATCGGCGGTGGCGACAGGGGACGGTTCGAGCGTCATGACGGTTCCTCCGTCGGATAGCGGCGGCGCAGCGCGGCCCGGCCGTCGGCGGCGGCGCGGCGCGCGGCGTCGGTGGAGTTGCCGAGGATCGTGGCGATCTCGGCGTAGGGCAGGCCCACCACGTGGTGGTAGACGACGGCGGCGCGTTGGGTGAACGGCAGCGCGGCGACCGCGGACCACAGGTCGTCGTCGGGTGCGGGGATGCCCGCGTCGGCCGGGCGCTCCGGGAGGACGGCGACGGGTACCGGCGTGCGAGCCCGGGACCGGTGGACGTCGACGGCCTTGCGATGGGCGATCGTCACGAGCCACGCCTCGACGTTGCTGCCCGGACGCAGCGCCGGGTAGGCGCGCAGCGCGGCGAGAAACGTCTCGGACCAGGCGTCGTCGGCGTCGACGGGACCGAGCAGCGCGCGGCACACCCGCAGGACGGTGCCGCCGTGCTCGGCGACGACCCGCTCGAACGGGGGCAGCGGGTCACGGGACGGCACGGGTCACCTGCGCCTCCCGGTCGAGCAGGTAACGCTTGCGGTCGAGACCGCCGGCGTACCCGGTGAGGGTGCCGTCGCGGCCGATCACGCGGTGGCACGGCACCACGATGCTCACCGGGTTGCGGCCGTTGGCGGCGGCCACCGCGCGCACGGCGGTGGGTTGCCCGACCGCGGCGGCGAGCTCGGTGTACGTGCACACCGTGCCGTACGGGACGGCCTGCAGCGCCTGCCATACCCGGCGCTGGAACGGGGTTCCGTGCAGCCCGAGCGGCACGGTGAACTCGGTGCGCCGGCCCGCGAAGTATTCGTCGAGCTGCTCGGTGATC
This sequence comes from Rhodococcus sp. P14, assembly GCF_000256505.1. Classification (NCBI taxonomy): domain Bacteria; kingdom Bacillati; phylum Actinomycetota; class Actinomycetes; order Mycobacteriales; family Nocardiaceae; genus Rhodococcus; species Rhodococcus sp. P14. Next base: position 35,135 of record NZ_AJFC01000292.1, read on the forward strand.
TCCTCGAAACCGGTCGCCGCGAGATCCCCGAAGGTGTGCGGGCCGGGTCGGTGCCGATGTTCGGCGAGGTACAGGCCGCTGAGGGCCCCGGCGGTCCGCACCAGAGTCAGCGGTCCGATCGGTGAGTCGACGACCGTGTGGGTTCGCGTCGCGTTCACGGGTTCGATCCTTCCATCCGGTGTATACGGGGTAGACGCCTCCACGGGCGGAAACGTGAGATCGGTCCGTGACGCAGTTCACCGGACCGTGGCCGGAATACCCGGGAACGGGTCGGTGTTGAAGAGTTCGGATCGGTACGCTCCGTGTCCCCCGGGCTCAATATTTCTGCCTTTGCAGAGTTCCGTCCGGCTGGAGCTGCATTGCGCCTTTCGCCGTGAGGCGACCGAGCGTGCCGGTCCTTCATCTTTCGTCGGGGGGCGTGGCCCCGCCCCGGCCGGGGAACCCGGACTCATGGCCAGGCGAACCGAACCCGCGGTCGCGGCGTCGAGCCAGTGGATCGACGACGACGGAATCCGATACCCGCGCGGCGATACGCACGCCTGGACGCCCGGCACCAATCAGACCCTGTGCGGACTCCCGCTCTCCCGCGCCCGCCTCGCCCGCTTCCCGCACGTGCCGTGGAGCGAGGCGCTGTACCTGGCGGACACCGGCGAACACGGTGTCGTACCGTGCCGCCGCTGCACCGCGGCCACGCGCCACGATCGGCCCCGGTGGACCCGCACGGACCCCCGGCCGTGACCGCCGTTCGGCTCCGCGCCGGGACGCGCGATGCCATGCTGTGAAGCCATGGCGGAACCGAGAGAGCGGGACCGGAGCTTCGAACGGTATCTGACGTTCCTCGACGCGATCGTGGCCATCGCGATCACCCTGCTGGTGCTGCCGCTCGTCGATCGAGCCTCCGACCACGAGGGGACGACGATCGAATTGCTGCACGACGCCACCGGAGCGATCGGGGCGTTCGCCCTGAGCTTCGTCGTCATCTTCCGGTTCTGGTGGGGGCAGCACCGGCTGGTACGCGACATCGTCGCCGACGATCCCTGGGTCGATCGGGCGCTGTTCCTGTGGGCACTCACCATCGTCTTCCTGCCCTTCCCCTCCGCGCTGGTGGCGACGAACTCCGACGAAACCGCGACACGTGCGCTGTACATCGGCACCATGGCGGCCAGCGGGGCGGCGCTGATGTTGTCGGCGTGGGCCGCCGGCCGGCACCCGGCCGTCACGGCGGGCGCCGAGCCACCGGATCTGGCGGGGACTGTCGTGCTGACGGCGCTCATGGTGGTGGCACTGGTCCTGAGCGTGACCGTCCCGCCGCTGTCGTACTACCCCCTGCTGTTGTTGCTGCTGTCGGGTCCGTTGACCGGGCTCGTGCGGCGCGGCCGTCACCCGTCCGGCGCGTGAGCGCCCGTCCTCCGACAGGATCCGAAACGCGCGTCGTCGCCGAACGGCGCCCTCGACCCGTACACGTGCCGGCGGGGACCGCACATCGTCGCCGGCGCCGCCACCGCCGACAGCCGGCAGGCGCTCGAGTCGCTGTCCGCGCTGGCCGAGACGGGAGCCGAGACCGTCCCGCCGGGGCACGGGCAACCCTGGTACGACGGCGCCGAAGCGGCAGTGGCAGTGGCCTTGCGCGCGGGACCGTCGTGAGGGCGGCCGTTCACCGGCGATAGCCGCGCGCCGGCCAGTCATCCGCGGCGACGATTGCCGACGCAGACGACCGGGCGGCACGCGGATGTGGGAACGCAACCCCTCCGAAGTGGACTTATTTTTTCTTTTGGGTATGGTCGAGCCGAGTTCGCGATTGCCGATTCGGAAAGGATTGACAATGGCTGCCAAGTCCGCCGTCAAAAGTTCCAAACAGTCCGCCCGCGCTTTGAAGGAGCGCCGCGCGGAAAAACGAGCCAAGGCTCAGGATGCGGGTCAGCTCATCCGCAAGCGCAAGAGCTGACCACTCGATCAAAGCCGGGACACACACTCGAATGCACTCCACGACAACGACTCTGGAGACCCTCTACCGGAACATCGGCGAAATGATGACGCGAGACCGGAATCTCGAAATCGACTTTCCGGGATACCGCCAAGGGCTGGAAACCGCCCGGCTGTACGTACTCGACGAACTGGCCCGATACTCCGCTTTTTCGATGGCGAGAAAGGACAGCGCAGAGAAGAAGGCACGAGCCGCATGAAAATCACCAGGCATGCGCTGCAGAATATTCGCAGCAATCTGGAAAACGAACTGGCGACCGTCGGATCGTCCACCCACACCCGGGGCTACCGCCGCGGGCTCCACGACGCCCTGGCGCACGTGGTCGCCCTGCAGGACACCACCGACGCGCGCACACCGCACTGAAAACCTCTCCCCTCGCTCCGTCCCGGCCGATGCACCCGGGACGGAGCGTCGTCTCGGCCCGGTGTGGCCGGTGTCGAAAGCGATGACCGAACCATGATGCGCATCCCTGTGAGCGCGCCCGGCGCCCGGCTCGAGTCGGGCAGCACACCCGTGCGGGCCGCCGTGCTGAAGGTGATGTTCCTACCCCTGGACATCGGCGAACGGCCCGTACCACCCCCGGTACCCGCCGTGCCCTACGCCGAGCCGTTCCTGCCGGCCCGGATCGCCGGCCGCACCGGCTACCTCGAACGCCCCGCTGCCCTGCTGGCCTTCCGGCACCGCGCCGAACCCGGCACTCGGCTGACCTTCGGGGCGCCGACCCCCGCCGCGCACCCACGCCCGTACGACGGACCGGCGGGGGCATGTGCGTCACTGTGGGAGGTGCCGGGGGCCGGACCGGTACTGGTCTGCGAGATCCTGTCCGCCGATCCACCGGGTGCCGTGCTCACCTGGCACAGCGACCCCCTGTTCGACGGCGCCGAGACGGGCTTCCGGCGGACCCTCGACACCTTCCTCGCCCCGTTCGGGATCACCGCCGACGCCAGCCTGGTCGACCTGTTCCCGCGACTGGACACCCGGCTGCCCGACACGGAGGTGTACCGCCCCCTCGCGCAGGTCGCCGTCCGCACCGCGCCTCCCCTTACCGACGAACCGTCGATCGAGGGACTGGTGGTCGAGGTCGCCGGCGACGCACGCGAGGCGGCGCGCCGTCTGGTGGACGGCCCACCCGCCGGCGTACTGGCCGAGGCAGCGGCGCGCTCGTGCGGACGGTTGCAGGCCTGGCACCGGCCGGCCGCGACGGACGTGGCCGTGCGCAAGGACGGCCGGGCGTTGCTGCTCGACCTCGGGGGCGGATATGTCGGCGCGGACAGCCGGGAGACGCTGTACCACCTGCTCGGCTGGACGGGCCTGCGCGCACAATTGCATGCCGATCACCGTCGCCTGCTGACCGCGCTCCGGCGGCACGAGACGCTCGACCCCGACGAGATCCGCACCGCTCTCGGCGATGTCGCGCGGGCACGGGTGCGACTCGTCGAACTCGCCGTGCTGTCCGCCGAGGCTCGGCCGGCGCACGACGACCCGAAGTGGGTACGCACCCTGCTCGTGTCGTCCGGCGCCGGGGAGGTCACCGCGGTGCGGGCGGCGGTGGAGGAGTTGTGCGCCGCCGCCGAGCGGGTGCTGTGGCAGCGGCTGCACCTGTGCTCGACTCGCCGGTCGTGGTGGGCCGACCCGAAGGCGATGGCGGCCGCCGCGACCTGGGTGGTGTTCGTCGTGGCAGTCACCGCGTTCGCGGCGTCGACGCAGGTGCTGGCCGGTGCGGCGATCGTCGCCGTGGCCGCCGGTGCGGCCCTGGGGTTCGCCGAGTCCCTCGAACGCCGACGGGCGCCGAAGCGACGACGTCGCGACCGCCGGTGAGTGCCACCCTCCAGTACGCGCGCGCAGAACGCACCCTCACGCCGCCATCGTCGGAGCGATCGCCTCCATCTGTTCGAGTACCAGCTTGATCGCGCCTGCCTGCCGATCCGGCGGGTATTTGTACCGCGTGAGCAGCCGCTTGATCTGCGAGCGCAACTTGGCCTTGACGTCGGCCCGCACGCGCCAGTCGGTCCTGACGTCGCGACGCATGACGGCGACGAGTTCCCGGGCGATCTGGGCGAGCACATCGTCGCCCTGCTCGGTGACGGCGGATTCGTTCTGGGCCACGGCGTCGTAGAAGGCGAGTTCGTGCCAGTCCAGCGGCGGATCGAAGCGGCGGCCGCGGTCGCCCTCGGCCTGCACCTCCTGCGCGACCTCGACCAGCGCGGCGATCACCTCCGCCGAGGTGAGCTGCGAATTGGTGTACTTGTTCATCAGCTCCTGCAGGCGTTGTGAGAACGCTCGCTGACGTACCAGATTGTGCCGTGCGACCTTTCGCGCCTCCTCGTTGATGAGCTTGCGAAGCGCCTCGATCGCGAGGTTCGGGTTCTTCGCGTGTTCGGCCCGTGCCAGGAACTCCGCATTGAGTTCGGTGAGCGAGGGCCGCGGAATGCCGGCGGCGTCGTAGATGTCGAGTACCTCGCCCGATTCGACCGAGGCGGCCATGAGCTGACGCAAGGCGCGCCGCACGTCCTCCGGAACAGCGAGCCCCCGCGCCTGCCGATCCTCGGCGTCGAACTTCGCCATGTAGACGCGGACTTCCTCGAAGAACTTCGCGTCGGCGGCCAGCCCTCCCAGATCGGGATGGGTGCCGCAGATCGCCCAGGAACGGGACAGTTGGGAGGAGAATTTCCGGAAGCGGGCCGCAAGAGTCTCGTCCCCTTCCGGCACCCGGTTCTCCGGAAGCTTCGGGTCGCGCAGGTAGTTCACGGTGGCGAGCACGGCTTCGATATAGCTACGCGGTCCGGTGGCGGACCGGAGGCGCGACCGCCAGTCGAAACCGTGCAGCATGTTCGCGAGCACCGTGAGCAGGTTCTTGACGGCGTCGACGGACTCCTCGATCGGCCGGCCCAGCGGTTTGGTCTCCTGATCGGTCGCCGTGTACTCGGCCAGCGCCTCGGCGAGGTTGTCGGCGACGGGCGCGTAGGCCACGAGCAGCCCGTCGCGCTTGCCGCGGAAGGTGCGGTTGACCCGGGCGAGGGCCTGCATGAGCAGCGCACCCTTCAACGGCCGGTCGAGGTAGAGGGTGTGCAGCGGCGGCGCATCGAAGCCGGTGAGGAGCATGTCCTTGACGATGACGATTTCGAGCTCGTCATCGATGTCCTTGAGTCGCTTCTTGATCGCGGCGTTCGCCGAGTCGCGGCGCACATGTCTGTCGATCGGCGGCTGATCGGCCGCGGTTCCCGAGTAGACGACTTTGATTCGCCCGCTGGAGATCTCGTCCGAATGCCAATCCGGGCGCAGCGCGACGATCTCGTCGTAGAGATTGGCGCAGATCTCGCGGGTCGCGCACACGATCAGGGCCTTGCCGGGCGCGGTGGGGTTGTCGTCGGACCCGACGAATTTGGCCATCTGCTCGCGGCGACTCTCCCAGTGCTCGACGAGGTCGGCGGCGAGCTTGTGCAGCCGGGCCGGCGCGCCGTAGACGGCGTTGACGACCGCGACGGACTTCTCGATGCGGTCGCGGTCGGTGTCGTCGAGTCCGACGGTGAGTTCGTCGGCGGACGCGTCGATCTGCTCCTCGGTCACGTCGCCGGCGAACGCGACCTTGACCAGCCGGCTTTCGAAGTGGACCGGGACGGTGGCGCCGTCCTCGACCGCACGGGTGAGGTCGTAGACGTCGATGTAGTCGCCGAACACCGCCCGGGTGTCCCGGTCCTCGAACGAGACGGGCGTGCCGGTGAAGGCGATGAGGGTCGCGTGCGGCAGCGCGTCGCGCAGGTGGCGCGCGTAGCCGTCGAGGTTGTCGTAGTGGCTGCGGTGCGCCTCGTCGACGATGACGATGACGTTGCGCCGGGCCGAGAGGAGGGGGTGGCTGTGGCCGGATTCGCGTTCGTCGCGGCTGCGCCCGAATTTCTGCAGGGTCGTGAAGTAGATCCCGCCGGTTGTCCGGCCGGACAGTTCCTGTCGGAGTTCGTCACGGCGCCGAATCTGCCGCGGCTTCTCGGGGAGCAGCTGGGAGCGCAGAAACGTCTCGTAGAGTTGGCCGTCGAGTTCGTTGCGGTCGGTGATGACGACGACGGTCGGGTTGGCGAGCCGGGGGTGGCGGATCACCTGGTTCGCGTACAGCTCCATTTCCATCGACTTACCGGAGCCCTGGGTATGCCAGACGACGCCGGCCTTGCCCTCGGAGTCGACGGCGTGCACGGTCGACGCGACGGCTTTGGTGACGGCGAAGTACTGGTGCGGCTTGGCGATGCGCTTGATCAGCCCGCCCTCGCTCTGATCGAACGCCGTGAAGTCGCGTACGAGCTGCAGGAACCGTTCGAGGTTGAACAGCCCGTACAGGGCGACGTCTAGGGCTGTGTGGTCGCCGGTGGGTTCGATCGGGCGGCCGTCGTCGTCGACGTTCCAGGGGGAGAAGTGTTCGTACGGGGTGAAGGGCGTCCCGTACTTGGCGGTGATGCCGTCGGAGACGAGCGCGACGACGGCGAAGCGGAACGCGAGCGGGAACTCTCGTAGGTAGGTGTGCAGCTGGGCGTGGGCACCGTTGAGCCCGGCATGCTCGCTGCCGGCGTTCTTCAGTTCGATCACCGCGACGGGCATCCCGTTGAGGTACAGAACCACGTCGAAGCGGCGCTCATGGTCGCCGCGGATTACGGTCACCTGACGCGCGGCGAGCCAGTCGTTGTCGTCCGGGTCCACGGAAATCAGGCGGATCGTGGGTGTGACCTCCACGCCGCTGTCGTCGACATAGTTGATCTTGCGCAAGCCTTCGGTGAGGTATGCGTGCACGGCGCGATTCTCCGAGATCGCGTCGGTGGATCCGGCGGTGGTGACCACGTCCACGGCCTGCTCGATCACCTGGGGCGGCAGGTCGGGGTTCAGCCGGGCGAGCGCCGTGCGCAGGCGCGGCTCGATCACCAAGTCGTCCCACGACGAGCGTTCCCCGCTGCCAGGGGCGATGTCCACTCCGGACACGGGACGCCAGCCCAGTTCGCCGAGGGTGTCGAGCGCGAGCTGCTCCCACACCGACTCGTTCAGGCTGTGGCCCGTGAAATCCAGGATGTCTGCCATGGCACCAACTTAAGAGGTCGGCTCGCGTCGAGCGAGCAGGCGGGCGGTGATCTGTCGAGACTTGTCGTCGATTGCACGGGGCGCTATCAGTCGATTGATAACCCGCGTTATCGCGTTCAAGGTACTGCGATTGAGCTACTCGGGTCGAAGCTGGGAGCGTCCCGCACCGCTCGATCGAGGAGATCTTGTGACGTACCCGAGCCTTCATCCCGCCCCTGCGGCCGAGGTCGATTCGTCCCGGCGCGCCTTCCGTCGGGGTTTCACCGTCGGCGTCGCCGCCGCCCTCGCCGTCGGTGCGCTGGTGACGGGGGTCGTGCTCGTGGTGCGGAACATCGCCGGCCCGGACTCGTTCACGGTGGGCGGCACGATGACGCTGCAGGACGGATTCACCCCCAGTTCCGCGACGCAGTTCGACTGCGAGGGCGAGGGTGGCTACTCCGACATGTCCCCCGCGGCGGCGGTGACTGTCTCGGACCAGTCCGGCACCCTCCTCGCCAAAGGCCGGCTCGACGGCAGCATCGACATGGGCGACAGCTGCATCTTCACGTTCGCCGTCGCGGACGTCCCGCGCGGGGCCGCCTTCTACGAGGTGGAGATCTCCCACCGCGGAGGCATTTCGTTCACCGAGTCCGAAGCCGAGGACGGCATCTCCCTCAGCCTCGGCGACTGATCACCCATCTTCCATTCGAAAGCAGGTTTGTCGTGAACCAGAACGATCCGCGTATCCAGCCGCCGCAGGGCTTCCCGGCCCCGCAGTACCCGGGCTGGCAGAACTCGGCCGTCCAGCCGCAGCCGCCGCAGAAGAAGCGCAAGAAGTGGCCGTGGGTCGTCGGAGCCGTCGTCGCGCTGTTCGTGATTGCCGGTGTGTCCGGCGGTGACGAAGAGGACTCCTCCACGGCGACCGCGCCGTCGGCCGGGCAGACCCGAGAAGATCGGGAGTCGGCACCGTCCCGCCCCACCCAGGCCGAGCAGCCGGCCGCAGGGCTCGACACCCCGGTGCGCGACGGCAAGTTCGAGTTCGTCGTCACCGAGGTGCAGACCGGGCTGACCACGTTGGGCGACAACCAGTTCCTGGCCGAGGAAGCCCAGGGCCAGTTCGTCATCGTGACGATGACGGTCTCCAACATCTCCGATCAGCCGAAGGGTCTGAGCCCGAGCGATCAGAAGTTGATCGACTCCCAGGGCCGCACGTTCAGCCCGGACACGTCCGCCGCGCTGAACCTGGAGACCGACGTCGCGTTCTGGGACGAGATCAACCCCGGCAACACCGTCACGATGCCGGTCGTGTTCGACATGCCGGTCGATGCGGTTCCCGCCTCGATCGAACTGCACGACTCCATGTTCTCCGGCGGAGTCACCGTCTCCCTGCGGTGACGTCCCCGGGGCCGGTGCGCCCGCGAGGGGTCGGGCGCACCGGCACTTCCCCGCCTCGGGGAGCGAGCGAATGTATCGCTCGTCCGACCCCCTCCCATCCCGAGCGAATGCCTCGCTCACCACCTCAGAACGGCGCCCGCTCCTGGGGTCGATTCTCAGACGAAGGGCAAGACGATGTCGGACGACAAGACGCCCGCACCCGCCGGCTGGTACCCCGATCCGAACGGGGGCCAGCGTTACTGGGACGGCACCCGGTGGCTGGACTTCCCCGGCTCCGGCGCCGTCGACGGCAAGAAGCGCCGAATCAGGAAGAAGCCGCTCCTGATCATGCTGGCAGTCCTGCTGCTCGCCGTGGGTGGTGGGGCGCTCACCTGGAAGCTGAATCACGACGCCCAGGTTGCGGCGCAGGTCGCGGCGGCAGAGGAAGCTGCACAGCGCGAAGCGGAACGCCTGGCCGCCGAGAAGGCGGCGCAGCAGCAACGCGACAACGCCGAGCGCGCCTCCCGCGCGCGATCCGTCTCTGAGATCGAGTCGAGTGTGGAGCAGATGGCGAACAAGCACATCGACAACGGAATGTTCGACGGGCCGGTGATCGAGGTGACCTGCTCACCCGTCAACGGCGGGTCCACCGACAACCTCACCGAGACGACGACGGTGTTCGAGTGCTTCGTCGCGACCGAGGACAACGGCGACGGCACGATGAGCGGGTACAAGTACCACGCGACGATGAACTGGACGACGGGCAGCTTCACCTACGGGTTCGGGGCGCCGTAGCGACGACGACAGCCGCACGCTTCGGCGTCCTGTCGCACCTCAGGACGTTACGCCCGTCCCTCCACACCTGCGCCGTACATCGACAACGAAAGCGACGGTTGTCGATGTACGGCGCCGTCCAGACTGCGAGGCGAGCGGCAGAGGGCCGAGCTCAGTGGCGCAGTCCCAGCGTGGCGCTCAGCTCGGGAATCCGCGTCGCCAGGGCCGAGTACACGAGACGGTCGTTCACCTTGTCGTAGTGGTGTGCGATCAGGTTTCGCATCCGTCCGATCGCAACCCAGTCGACGCCGGGGAACTCGGACTTGAACGTCTCCGGCAACTTCTCGACGACCGTGGCCACCTGGATCAGGATGTGCCGACCGTTGTTCCGCAGCACGCGCCCGTGGGGACTGTCCTCCAGGTAGGCCTCCAAGCCGAGTCCCACCGTGTAGGACGCGTCTGCCGCGAAATCGGCGAGGTCCTGCAAACGACGGCGAACGCGCTCATCCGCATATTTCTCCGGCGTCACAAGTTCTCCGACGTCACAGCGCCACGGCTTCCTTTCGGGCGCGGTCCCCCACGCGCCCCCCGGCTCGCCCGTCGACGATCTCGACCCGCACGGTGAGCAGGTCTTCCAAAGCTTGCTGCAACTCGAGCAGATCGACGATGTCGTGGCGATCGCTGAAATCCACGATGAGGTCGATATCCGAGGCGAAGTCGTCGTCGCCGCGCGCCACAGATCCGAACACCCTCGGGTTCGGCAGCCCTGCCTCGGCGAAGAGCTCGCACACTTCTCCACGTCGGGCTGCCAGAGCCTCGGAGGGACGAACGGGCAGGGCTGCCGTCAGCGCCGAACGAGCCGGCTCGGACGGCTGCCGTCGTCCTGTCTCGATCGCGGCGATCAGGGGTTGCTTGATGCCGGAGCGCTCGGCGAGCTCCCGCTGCGAGAGACCCAGAATCCCCCGCCGGATGCGAACGAAGTCACCGAAGCCGACAGCCACGACATCACGATAACAGGTGTTGTTATCGCTTGAAGCGATGTGGGCCGGATGCGGCCCATGCCCCCCGGGGAGTCACGGGTTCGCTCGAATGTGCAGTTCTCGTGACGACTCGCCGGGCAACCACCACGAGAACTGCACGCTCGGCACAGTGCCGCTCAACCGAAGTTCACCTGACGACGAGCGTTCGCCAGGCACGTGACGGCGCCCGTCCCGAACGGGCCGAGCCGGTCGAACAGCACCGAGGTGCCCACCGCGACGCCGTCGGCGCTGAGGTGGTGGTCGGCTTCGACGCCGACCTCGGTGCCGACGGGCAGCCGCGAGAGGGTCCGGGTGAGATCGCCGTTGATGAAGCCGACGCCCTCGTCGCTCCAGTTGGCCATGAAACTGGTGCCCTCGCCGACGACCGCGGTCCGCACGAACGGCGACATCTCCTCCCCCACGAGCACCGGAATCTGCCGGGACCACATGCGTTTCCGGCTCGCGTTCTGGTGCTCGGCCCGCACCTGCGACCAGCCCTCGGGGTGCGCGTCGCTGCCGAACCAGGTGCGCGCGAATCCGGTCTCCGGGCCGTCGAACGCCTCGGCGGGCGGCGTCGGGTGCTCGTCCCGGGTCCACACCGTGCCCGGCGGCTGCTCGGACGGGCGCAGGTAGACGACGGTTCCGCGGGCGGTGACGTCGTCGCCCTGGATGAGGTAGGCGTCGGCGACGCGGATGCGGTTGCCGTCGCGCACGCGGGTCGTCTCGAACCGCACGGGCGCGTTCTGCACCGGCCGGAACAGGTCGACGGTGAGCCGGGCGGGGACGAACCCGTCGGGACCGTGGTCCTTGTCGAGCTCCCGGGCGAGCAGGCCGGTCACGCACGGCCCGGCCAGCATGGTCGACGACCAGGGGCTGACGGCGTACTTCGTGGGAAGGTACGTGCCGTCGGATTCGGTGAAGTATCCGCGCGTGGAGTCAGGCATGCTCGGATTCTCGCAGTGTCCGTTTCCGCGGCTCCCGGTCAGGTTCCGACGTCCTCGCTCGCGCTGCGGTATCGAAGCCATGCCATCGCCGCACCGCAGGCCAGGACGGCGGCGGTCGTCGCACCCACCGACGTCCACGTCCACGCACTCGGGCTCCACCCGGCCGGGTCGTCGGTGAGCGGGGTGTAGGCCGTCCACCCGAACTGCGCGAGCAGCGGCAGCGCCAGCACCGCCAGCAGGGTCAGCGAGGTGGCGGTCACGGGCGCCGTCGACGGCAGTGACGCGACGATCGAGTACGCGGCGGCGAACGGCACCACAAGGATCGTCGCCACAAAATTCGCGTTGTCCCACGGGGGACGATCGAAGATCCCGGCAGCCGCGGCGAGCGCGAGCAGACCGACACCGATCAGCGGGATCGGCCTGCGGCGACCCAGCCACACACCGACGGCCACAAGAGCCGGCGCGATCAGCAGCGCCGGCCACGCCGCCGGCGACCACGAGACGGTACCGCCCACGGCGACGACCACCGCCGTCGCCGCCAGGAGCACCGTCCCCGTCCGTCCCCGCAGCCACAGCGCCGCGGCGATGAGCACAGGCACCGCCACCAGGCCCAGCAACCATCGCCCTTCCCCGGCATCGTCCAGAGAGAACAGAGCGTGGTGGAACGACCAGTACAACCCCACCCCGAGGATCGGCACACCGATACCCACGGCCACCTCCCGCCCGCGGGCCCGAGACGCGTCGACCGGCGCCGTGTCGTTTGCGGCGGTCAGCGCCACCACCCCCGCCGCGACGGCGGTGACGATCGCCAGCGGCAGCCACACGGCATTGACCGGTTGCACGCTCGCTGCCAGGTAGGACGCGTACCGCTGAGGCGCCGAGTCCAGCTCACGGAACTGTGCGAGCGGCTCGGCCGTCAGCAGCCCGGCCACCACCGCTCCGACGAGGGCGGCGTGCAGCTTTCCGGTGCCCAGCACGACGAGCGCGCCGAGCAGCAGGCCCGCGCCGATCGTCGCGGCGTACATGTCGAACCGCCACCCTCCCGGCAGCGCGACGACGGCCACGACCATCGCCCCGACCAGGGCGGGCGCAAGCGCGCGCCGACGAATCGATGCCGCCACCGCCAGCGCCGCGAGCCCCCCGGCTGCGGCGGCGGCGACGTCGGAGGTGAACACCGGGCCGGGCAGAAACCCGTCGGCCAAGGGATAGGTGTCGACGCTCGGGGCGGCCAGCACCAGCCCCGCGGTGAAGCCGCCGACGACGAGAAGGACATACCGGACCGAAGACGCCACTGTGTCACCTTCCCAGGGAGGTCCGCTCCGGATGGGTTCGACGCACCGGTGCCTTCGAAATGCCCCCGTCGCGCATCGAAAACTATCCGATCACCGGCACAGTCCCCGGTGCGGCCGGATCGAAGCGGGTCGACATCGAATCCCCGAGGGGGCTCGGCGCCAGGGTGACGTGACGTCGATCCAACTTCGCCACCGCGTCGACGCCGAGAAGCCGAAGGTGGTGGTCGAGGCCGTGACGGAAGATCTCGATCGCGTGCCCGACCCCGCGCTCCCCGGCCGCCATGAGGCCGTAGAGGTAGGGGCGGCCGACGAAAACTGCGGTCGCGCCGAGAGCAACGGCTGCGGCGATGTCCGCGCCCTCGCGTACGCCGCCGTCGAGAAAAACCGATGCGTCGGCGCCTACGGCGTCCACGATCGGCTCGAGCGCGTCCAGCGGGGCGACGGTCCGATCGAGTTGGCGGCCGCCGTGGTTCGAAACGACGACGCCGTCGGCACCGAGGTCGACGGCCCGACGGGCCAACTGCGGGTCGAGTATTCCCTTGACGACAAGCGGTCCGTCCCATGCTGCACGTACCCACGAGATTTCGTCGAAACCGAAGTTCGAGTCCGTGACAGCCTGGAGCCGCGACCACATGTCGCCCTTCCCTGCCAGCGGGAACGACGCCAAGTCGAGCGGTTCCGACGTCGCTGCTCCTGTGAGCCACCCCGGGTGCCGTGCCATCCGCACCATGCTCCCGAATCCGACCTTCGCCGGGATGGAGAATCCGTTTCGGCTGTCGCGGCGTCGGTCCCCGGCGACCGGCGTATCGACGGTCAGTACGAGAACGCGGTATCCCTCAGTTTCGGCTCGACGCACCAGGTCGAGCGTCAAGACTCGATCCCGCAACACATAGAGCTGGAACCACAGATCGGGCCGCGGATCGATTCGAGCGATGTCTTCGATGGAACACGTGGCCGGAGTCGACAGCGTGTACGGGATGCCGGCGGCTCCTGCGGCCTTGGCCACAGCCGATTCCCCCGCCGTGTGCGCGAGCCTGGTGAACCCGGTCGGTCCGAGCACGAGCGGCACGGCCTGGCGCTTTCCGAACACCTCGACCGAGAGATCGATATCGATACCGGCTGTGGCGCCGACCGGGCCGGGATGGTTGTACACGCGATCGAATGCTTCCAGCGCCCGCACCTTACCGCTCTCGGTACCGGCAGCACCGTCGACGAAGTCGAACACCGGACGAGGGGTGCGCACGCGTGCCGCTTCCCTGAGGTCTTCGATGGTCGGACACCGGTCGAGTACGCGTTCGGCGGGATCGGACTTGGGAAAGCGGAGGTCGAGCATGCTCCACAAGTAGGGAAGGTTTCGAAGTGCAGTGCGTACCCGTGTCGTCACCATGTCCGAAGTGAACTTCTTTCTCGCCGATGATGCGAAGCCGATGCCGAGTCGCCGAAGCGACCCGCGTGATGCGTCTCGATTGCGACGGGTCACTCGTTTTCGGGTGTTTCGATCTCCCACTTCAGGTTTCCGCTGTGAGTGACTGCTCCCCTGTCCGCAGACCCCACCAGACGAGCGTACTTCTCGGAGGCTCCGGCCAACGGTGTTTCCCGGTGCCGGGGCGTCAGCTCGCGGCGCCGGCGTTCGAGTTCGCTGTGGGCGACCAGCAACTCGATCGTTCCTGCCACTGCGTCGATACGAATTCGGTCACCGTTCTCCACGAGTGCGATCGGTCCGCCGTCCGCAGCCTCCGGGCACACGTGGCCCACACACAGCCCACGGGTGCCACCGGAGAACCGCCCGTCGGTCACCAGCGCCGTCTTCTCCGCCATACCCTGACCGACGATCGCGGATGTCACGCTCAGCATCTCCCGCATGCCAGGACCGCCCTTGGGACCTTCGTTACGGATGACGACGACATCTCCCTCGGTGTACTCGCGCCGCCGGACGGCTCGGTACGCGTCCTGCTCGGATTCGAAGACACGTGCTGTTCCCTCGAACGAGAGTTTCGGTGCCGCCGACACCTTGATCACGGCTCCGTCCGGGGCCAGACTTCCGGTCAGAACGACCAGACCGCCGGAAGCGCGGATCGGATCGTCGGTGCTCCGCACCACATCACCGTCGGGCTCGGCGACGTCGGCGAGCGCGGTGGCAAGCGACCGGCCGTCGAACGTCAGTGCGTCACCGTGGAGGTACCCCCCGTCCAGCAGCGCCTTGAGCACCACGGGGACTCCCCCGATCCGGTGCAGGTCGTGCGGCACGTACGGGCCACCGGGCGTGAGTGCCGCGATGTGCGGCGTGCGTCGGAAGACCTCCGCGAGATCCTTCATCCGGAAGTCGATTCCGGCTTCGTGGGCGATCGCCGGCAGGTGCAGTGCCGCGTTCGTCGTGCCGCCGGTCGCAGCCACCACCGCTGCCGCGTTCTCGAGGCTCCGCCGGGTCACCACTTCACGGGGCAGCGGGCCGCCCCGGCGCAGGTTTTCCATCAGCTGCTCACCGGCACGGCGGGCCACCGCCTGACGTTCGGTGTATGCCGCGGGAATGGTCGTGGTTCCCAGCGGTGCCAGACCCAGGGTCTCCGCATAGGCACCACCTGTTCCGGACGAGAATTGACCGGGGCACGAGCCGACGGTCGACTGGACGTCGTGCGCCATGCGCTCCAACTCGTCGGCAGCCATCAGGCCCGCCTGTACCTTTCCGATGCCTTCGAGGACCGACAGAGGATTGGTCGGCTTACCGTCGACGAATCCGAGCAGCATCGTGCCGCCGTGCAGGAACAGACTCGGCACGTTCAACCGCACCATCGCCATCAGCATGCCGGGGATGGTCTTGTCACACGCCCCCACGCCGACCAGCGCGTCGTACTGCTGGGCGCGCATCACGATCTCCACGGAGTCGGCGATGGCTTCCCGCGACATCAGTGAATATCGCATGCCCTCGTGATTCTGCGTGAGCACATCGGACACCGAGATCGTGGAGAACTCCCGCGCGGTGCCTCCACCGACCTCGACACCTAGCTTGGCGGCGTCGACCTGGGACTTCAGTGACTGTGAGCACGGGCTGACCTCGCCCAACGTATGAGCGACACCGATGAACGGCTGATCGATGGCCCGGTCGTCGAGGCCGGTCGCCCGCAACTGATAACGGTGCAGGGTCCGCTCCACACCGCGAGTGACGATCCGAGATCTGTAGTCAGGCATGTTTTTCCAATCCAGTGACGAAGATGTGATTCGACGGGCTGTGCAGCCCACCGTTCACCGGTCGATCGGCGACGGTTCGAACTGTGCGGTCGCACCGCCGCGGGGCGCGACGACCGGTGTGACGAACGTGCCGTCGGTGAGGAACTGCCGAAGGTTGTCGAGGAACAGTTCGCCCATCGCGGCGCGGGTTCGCTCCGTTGCGCTTCCGACGTGCGGCAGCAACACGGTGTTGTCGAGCCGGCGCAGCGGTTCCGGCACGTTCGGTTCGTCGACGTACACGTCGAGGCCGGCACCTGCCAACCCGCCGGTGCCGAGTAGGTCGACGAGAGCTTGCTCGTCGACGAGATGTCCTCGGGCTATGTTGATCAGGTATCCGTTCGGGCCGAGGGCCTGCAGCACTGCGCGGTCGATCATCCCGGTGTTGTCGGGGCTGCCGGACGCGGCGACGATCAACGCATCCGACCGGGACGCCAGCTCGATCGGATCGTCGACGTACGGGTACGCCACGTCGGGATCGGGACGACGATTGTGGTAGGCGACCGGACACCCGAACGCCGACAGTCGTGTGGCGACGGCACGACCGATGCGGCCGAGTCCCACGATGCCGATGTGCATTCCGCTGACGTTGCGGGTTGTCGGGAACAGGCCTTCTGCCCACCGCCCGGCCCGAACGTACCGGTCCGCCGCGGGGAATCGGCGCACAACGTTGATCAGCAGTCCGACCGCGGTGTCTGCGACGCATTCGTCGAGCACGCCCGGGGTATTGCTCACCCCGATACCCCGCTGCGCCGCGTGGTCGACGTCGATGTTGTCGATGCCGACACCGAGGTTCACCACGGCCTGCAAACGTGGCAGCCGGTCCATCAGAGGCGCGTCGACCGTTCCGAGCGAGGAGCACGCGACGATGTCGGCGTCGTCGACGCGTGCGGCACCGTCGGACAGTACGGCCACGTCGAACCGTGCGGACAGTGCGGCCGCGACTTCTGCCGGGAAGGGCTCGACCACCAGCACCCGAACCGGGCGTGCAACGGGTGTCACGATGCGACCCCCTCGAAGAACCCGCTGCGCAACGAGGTGAGCCGGGCGTTGTACTCGTCGACGTTGGCGAGCTTGACGTGTTCGTAGCCGCGCACCACGTCCGGTGCAGAAGCGACCTCCACGGCCGCTGCGTGGTTGTCGGTGCGGAGTGCATTGCCGAGTTCGTCGATCACGCGAATGTAGTCGTCGACCAGTTCACGTTCCAGCCGTCGCATCCGGGTGTAGCCGAACAGGTCGAGGCGTGTACCGCGCACCTTTCTCGCCGCGCGAAGCGCGACGTACACGACCGAGAACCACGGTCCGAGAGAAATCTTGTTCTTCATGCCCATCGCCCGCAGGATCGGCGGATGCAGCTTCCAGGTGATCTTCGCCTTGGGGCCGTAGTCTCGCGTGATCCTGCTGCGTTCGACTGCATCGAGCGCAAGGCGCGCCACCTCGTACTCGTCCTTGTATGCCATCAGCCGATACAGGTTCGCTGCGACGGCCGCGGTGAAGTCGTTCACGCCCGGAGTGGCGTCGCGCTCCGCGGTATGGGCTCGGGCCACCACGTCGACGTAGCGACGCGCGTATTCGGCGTTCTGGTAGTCGATGAGATCCTCGGAGAAGCGCGCGATGGTGTGCCACAGTTCGGTGTCGCGCTCCACACCGGTCGAGTCCGCCAGTCGCACCGCGGTAGCGCTCGGCGTCTTCCGATTCTCGGTGGCGGGGTCCAGCTGCACGAGGGCGTCGTCGAGTCCGGCCGGATCGCTGACCGACTGACGCCCCCGCCGGAACGCTTGCAGATTCGTCTCGACCGAGACACCGTTGATTTCGATCGCTCGTTCGATCGCTGCAGCCGACAGCGGTAAGGCGCCCGCCTGGTACGCCACTCCGACGAGCATCATGTTCGCGTACTGGTCACTGCCGAACAGCTCGAGCGACAACCGCTGAACGTCGACGTAGGTGTTGCGGTCGGCGCGGGTGCGGGCATCGATCCGCCCGGTGAGAGGACCCTGATCGACGAATGCTGTCTCCGGGTTACGAATCATCGCGCCGCTCGGCACCTCGGCTGTGGACACCACCGCAACGGTGCGCTGCGAATCCGCGACGGCCAGATTGTCCGGGTGGCCCGCGACCAGGATGTCGCAGCCCAGATACAGGTCGCATGTCGCGGTCGAGACCTTGGGCGAGAGCGAATGCGCGGCGCGTGTGAACTTCACGTCGCTGACCACCGGACCGGCCTTCTGCGACAGCCCTACCTGGTCGAGGCTGCGCGGCATCAACCCGTCCATGTATCCGGCGACAGCCAGCGTCTGCGCGACCGTCACGATGCCGGTACCGCCGATCCCCGTGATGCGGATGTTGAACTCCTCCGGCGCGTCGGTGGAACCGGCCGGGTCGGGCAGCGCATCGTGGCTCAGGGGCGCGGCGGCCGGGCGTTGCGGCCCCGCATAGTCCTTGTCGGGCACGATCTCCATGAACGACGGGCAGTCACCGGTCATGCAGGTGAGGTCGGAATTGCACGAGGCCTGGTGAATCTGTGTCTTGCGGCCGAACTCGGTGTCGACCGGGACGACGGACAGGCAGTTCGATTTGCGGCCGCAGTCACCGCATCCTTCGCAGATCCGCTCGTTGATCACCACCCGCACCGCCGGTTGCGGCGCCTTGCCGCGTTTGCGATGCCGGCGCAGTTCTGCAGCACAGGGCTGGTCATGGATGAGCACGGTGGTACCGGGGACTGTTCGCAGTTCTTCCTGCAGGGTCAGCAGTTCGGTTCGGTCGTGGACGGTGGTCCTGGCCGGAAGCCGCACACCCTTGTAGTTCTCCGGATGATCGGTCGTGATGCAGATCCGCTCGACCCCCTCCGACGCCAAGGTGCCGGCGAGCTTCGGCACGGTGTACTCCCCGACAGCATCCTGGCCGCCGGTCATCGCCACCGTCGAGTTGTACAGCACCTTGTACGTGATGTTGGTCCTGGCGGCGACCGAGGCCCGGACCGCCATCAATCCCGAGTGCGACAACGTCCCGTCACCGAGGTTCTGGAAGATGTGATCTGCGTGGACGTACGCCTGCTGTCCGATCCACTGGGCACCTTCGCCTCCCATCTGTGTGAGCCCGGTGACATTGCCGACTTGTTCGGGGTCCATGAACGTCGTCATACCGTGGCAACCGATCCCGGCGCCCATCAGCGACCCTTCGGGCGCCTTCGTCGAACTGTTGTGCGGGCATCCCGAGCAGAAGTACGGGGTGCGGGAGGCGATCGTGAGAGGAAGAAGAAGCTTCGACGGCGGAGCCAGCCGACGAAGCCGATCGCGCACCGAAGCGACATCCTTGTTCGCAAGGATCATCGGGGCGAGCGCCCCGGTGATCGCGTCCGCGTCGACACCGCCGTGGCTCGGCAGCACGGCATGCCCGTGCTGGTCGGTCTTGCCGATCACGATCGGGCCGGCCCCGGCACCGTACAGCGCCTCCTTGACCAGAGTCTCGAGGAACGGACCTTTGTCTTCGACCACCAGGATCTTGTTCAACCCATCGGCGAACTGACGCACGATCTGCTCGTCCAGAGGCCAGATCATACCGATCTTGAGGAGGCGGATGCCGGCCGCGGCCAACGCTTCGTCGTCGCCGAGACCCATGTCGGACAACGCCTGCCGTACTTCGAGGTACGGCTGCCCCGCAACGGCGATGCCCAGTACGTCATCGCGTCCAGAGGCCACGATCCGGTTCAAGCCGTTGAGTCGTGCGTATTCGAGGGCGAGGGGCAGTCGAACTTCCAGAAGGTTACGTTCCGCGGCCACCGCGGCCGCTGCCACCGGCTTGGTCATCACCTCGTGGACGTAGCGACGACCGTCGACGAGGGGAAACACAGGGTCGAATCCGTCCGTGTCCGCCTCGACACACGCCAACGAATCTGCGACGTGGGTGGCGACTTTCATGGCCACCCACGCACCACTCGCCCGCGACATCGACACACCGTGCAGGCCCCAGTGCAGCACCTCCTGCGCATCGGCCGGCATCAAGGTCGGAACGAGAGCCGACCGCAGAACCGTTTCCGAACCGCACGGTACCGTCGAGGATTTCGCCGTCGCATCGTCACCGCAGAAGGCCAGGACCCCGCCGTCCGCACTCGTCCCCATCAGGTTTCCGTGCCGGATCGCGTCGAGCGCCTGGTCGACCCCAGGTGCCTTGCCGTACCAGTAGCCCGAGACTCCGGCATACGGCGAACCCAACTGCCCCACCGACTGAGTTCCCTGCACCGCAGTCGCAGCGAGAAACTCGTTCATCCCCGGCACGAAGTCGACGCCGTGCTCCGCCAGCAGCCCCGAAATGGGTCGCATGGTGAAATCGAGCGTCCCCAGTGGCGATCCCTGGTAGCCGCTGACGAAGGCTCGGGTGCGCAGTTCGTTGCGCGCGTCGATCCGGCGCATGTCGAGCGGCACCCGACACACTGCCTGCACCCCGGTCAGCAGAATTGGGCCGTTGGCGGCCGCGAATCGATCGGCGAGATCGACTCGGCGGGCAAGAGCCTCGGCGGCGGGCATCGACGACATCGGTGTAGCACTCTCCTAAGACTGGACGTGAACACGAAGTTAAAGTGGTCTGATCCGGAATTCCATGACGAAATCCCGCAGAAGGAGACCTCGGATTTGGGCAGAACGCAGAAGAGCCAGGTGCACCTCGTTGCGCTGCTCGCGCAGATCACCGACAAAGGCTCGCAGCTCTCCGACCTCGTGGTGAACCGCATCCGATCCGAGGTACCGCAATACTCGGTGGTGCCACCGGCTTCTCACCGCGAAGTGGTGGCAGGTCAGGTGGCAGGAATCCTTGCCGGATTGCAGGAGCAGAGGACCCCGAGTCCGTCCCAAATTTCCGGGGCCCGAGAACTGGGACGCCGACGTGCCGCACAGGGTATCGCGCTCGGCAATGTGATCGAAGCGTATCACATTGCCTACCGGGAGATCTGGAACGAACTGCTCGAGCTGTCGCGCGCGGAGAATGCCGGCACCAGCGAACCGCTGCTGTCCGTCGTGGCACTGCTGTGGAACTGGTTCCACCGCTTGAGTGCTGCTGTGGCGGAGGGTCATTCCGACGAACTGCGCTCGAACTCGACAACCCGCGCGGTGATTCAGCGGGAATTTCTCCATGCCCTGATTTCGGGAACAGCGTTGCAGCATCGCGCGCTCGCCACCTCCCTCGGATTCGACCCGGACGGACCCTTTCAAGTCGCCTGTATCGAAGGTTTCCCCCGGCACCTGTCTGCTCGCCTCGACGAGGAACTCGCCGGCAATGGTGGCGCGGTACTGTTCGACGACGAACGCATGGTGGTGGTCCTGCAGAATGTTGCGGCACCGGAGTTCCTGGAGCGGTTGCACGCGCTCGCCTCCACCGCGATCGCCGGAGTCGGTCATACCCGTACCGGACTGTCGGGGGCGACGGACAGCGTGAAGGACGCGCAGCTTGTCCTGACCCGGGCCTGCAAGCTCGGCCGCAGCATCACGCTGGCCGAGGATTGGCTCATGGCGATTCTCGACAACTCGGCTGCTCACCTGCGTCCGCTCCTGCGACACGGCACCGAGG
>NZ_AJFC01000293.1:0-4641 GCF_000256505.1 Rhodococcus sp. P14
GCTCGCCGAAACGTTGCGGGCATTCGCCACCAGCGGATTCTCCCTGTCGGCGTGCGCGCGGGAACTACGCGTGCATCCGAACACGGTGAAGTATCGACTCGACCGGTGGCGGGAGCTGACCGGATGGGACGTGCACGACGTCGAAGGTCTCGTGGCGTCGCTGCGCTGCCTCGAAGGCTGAGGACTGCGGGCACCACACACTCATCGTCCTGACACGACCTCGTCCGGTTTCGCCGCTTCGGCGACCGCAGGCGCGTCGTCGAGCCCACGGCGCATCGCGAGCAGAACGATCGCGGCCCCGACGAGGACGGCACCGATGATGTACATCGGAGTGTCGAAGCTTCCGGTCACATCCTTCATGTAACCGGCGACGTACGGTCCGATGAATCCGCTCAGGTTCGCGAACGAGTTCATCAATCCGATCCCCGCGGCGAGGGCCATGCCGGTGAGGAATCGTGGGGGAATGGACCACGCTGTCGATGTTGCGCTGAGCACTCCCGAAAGCAGCAGCGCAATCCCCACCAGCATGATGTACGGCGACCAGTTACCCACTACCGCGATCGTGATGCCGGCCGCGGCGACGAGCATGGAGATCCCGGTGTGCCAGATGCGCTCGCCGGTGCGGTCGGAGTGCCGGCTCATGAGGATCATCGCGACAGTGCCCACAACGAACGGCAACGCCGTGATCAGCCCCACTTGGACGAGGGAGAATTCCAGTCCCCAACTCTCGGACATTCCCGAGATCATCTGCGGCAGGAAGAACGACACGCCGTAGAACCCGTAGAAGATGCCGAAGAGCACCACACTCATGCTCACCACACGAACGTCCTTGAGCGAGCGCAGACTCCCCTGGTGCCCCTCGACCCTCTCCGGACCGTCGGCAGCCAGTTCGTTTTCCAACCAACGTCGTTGGTCTTCGGTCAGCCACTCGGCTTGTGAGGGCCGGCTGGTCAGGTAGAAGAAGGTGACGACACCGAGTACGACCGTCGGCAACCCTTCGATCAGGAACATGGCTCGCCAACCCGCGAGCCCGAGGAATCCGTCGAAATGTTGCATGATCGCGGTCGACAGGGGTCCGCCGATCACGGACGACAAGGGAACGGCCACGTACAGCAGGGCAACGATCCGTGCCCTGTGGCGCTCCGGATACCAGTAGGTCAGGTACAGGATGAGTCCGGGCAGTAGGCCCGCTTCGGCGAAGCCGAGCAGAAACCGCGCAACGAAGAACTGAATCTCGTTCTGAACGAACGCCGTTGCAGCAGAGACCAGTCCCCACGAGACGGCGATGCGAGCAATCCAGATCCGCGCTCCGACCTTGTGGAGGATCATGTTGCTGGGCACTTCGAACACGAAGTACCCCACGAAGAACAGGCCTGCACCGAAGCCGAAAGCGGCCTGACTCATACCGAGGTCCGAGTTCATCTGCAAGGCAGCGAAACTGACATTGACACGATCGAGGAAGTTGAGGAAGTAGAGCAGGATCAGGAACGGAAGCAGACGCCGGGTGATACGCCCGATGGTCGCCTTCTCGCTTACCTCACCCTGAGCGGCGTCGATGTGATGGGTCACTACCCACCCTCCTGTTGTGTGGACGGCACTGAAGCCTTACGAAAAGCAGACAGGCGCCCGACCGGCTGTTCGCGGGCGCCGCGCACCGCACCGCACGCCTTGAGATCGCAGCGTCCGGTGTGTGTTGGGTTTTACGATCCGGCTCGGCCGGGCCGGTTCAGTCGCGCGGAGAGGCAGGTGCCACGGACGCTGCGAAATCCGCGACCAGTTCCACTACCTGCTCGGGGAACTCGTCGACGAGGAAATGACCGGCGTCGGCGAGCTCACGGCCCACCACCAGTTCCGGACGGCGGGAACGTTCACGCCAGACCTCGAGCGGCGAGCGTCCGGACCGGGCGACCATGCCCTTCGCCCCCCACATGACGTAGCACGGACAGTCGATGAGGTGGCCGGCTTCGCGACTCTGTGCGTCGTGCTGCAGATCGATCGTGGCTGCTGCTCGATAGTCCTCGATCGTGCCGAGACGGCGCGCAGGGTCACCGAACAGCCTCTCGTACTCGGCCAGCGCTGCCGGGTGATACACGTCCCCCTTGGCCCCGACCGCGCTCGATCCGGAGACCCCCAGCACCGAATGCAGATAGGCGGTGGGATCATGAGCGAGGAAACTCTCCGGCAGTCCGTTGAGCTGCGGGAACATGAACCAGTGGTAGTAGGCGAGAGCGAGCTCGAAGTCGACGTTCGCATACACCCATTCGGTCGGCATGATGTCCAGCAAGACGATCCCGGACACCACATCGCTGTAGTCGACAGCCATCCGATGCGCGGTGCGAGCACCCCGGTCGTGCCCGACGACGGTGAACGCGTCGAACCCGAGGGCCTGCATCACCGCGACCTGATCTGACGCCATGGCACGGAAGGAGTGCGGCGCGTGGCTGTCGTCGGGGTCGGGAAGGGTCGAGTCACCGTACCCCCGCAGATCCGTCGCCACGACGGTAAACCGCTCCGCAAGAACGGGTGCGACCCGGTGCCACATGACATGCGACTGCGGGAACCCGTGCAACAGCAGAATCGGCGCTCCGGTTCCTGCCTTCACCCCGTGGATGCTGATGCCGTCGCCGGTCACCACATCGAAAGACTCGAAACCCGGAAAGAGTTCCAGTGTCACCATGCTCACTTGCATCTCCTCTGTCCCACGCTCCGACTTCCTGAGCGTGATCTGCACCACGAGCCTGCCATGCCGCCCCTCCGGAGCAGTTTGAGAAATACGAAGAGTCGGCACAGAAACTCTGCGGTTTCCCAGAAGGGCTCGGGACCTCCGATCCTGCGCGTGGACTTCTCCATGCCCGGCCCATGACGCAGAAACACCGCTCGAGGTACGGCATACGTTCCGTCGAATGTGCTCATCCGCCGGCGGCAGCAATCCGAAGGATCCCGGTCGGATCGAGACATCCGCCCGGACGTCGTCACCTCATCGAGTTGTCCTGCGCGCCCGATATTTACGCAGCATCAGAACCGATGCGCACGCTCTATCGGGTGGGAACATCGGCACCAAGGAAGTCCTCGATCGCCTGTACGACCTCGGCAGTCTGCTCGTCCTGGGGACTGT
The DNA here is from genome assembly GCF_000256505.1 of Rhodococcus sp. P14. Classification (NCBI taxonomy): domain Bacteria; kingdom Bacillati; phylum Actinomycetota; class Actinomycetes; order Mycobacteriales; family Nocardiaceae; genus Rhodococcus; species Rhodococcus sp. P14. The sequence continues at coordinate 3,116 of NZ_AJFC01000293.1, forward strand.
GCCCGGCCCGGTCCACGATCCGAAGGCGCGCATGGGGAATGCCGGCGGCCAGCTCCAGTTGGCACTGCGGCGGGAACACGAAGTCGTCGCGCCCGGCCACGACGAGCGTGGGGGCGGTGATCTCGCCGAGCCGATCCACGACCGTCCAGTCCTTCATCAGGTGCCGGCCCGCGAAGATCAGCGGCTCCGCCCGCGGCCTCGAGCGCCACGACCCGCTGCTCAGTTCGCGCGCCAGCATGGCAAGGCCGGAGCGGTAGAAGTACGCGTCCCCGATCTGCGCGAAGATCGAAAAGTACTCGCGGGGCGTGAATTCTCCGTTGAACCACCGCCGCGCCAGCTCCGCCTTCTCCCGGCCGTAGCCGCGTGCGAGCAGTACCTCGGACGCGTTCTGCCGCTCCCAGTGACTGTCGGCGCCCGTGTCGAGCAGCACGAGGTGTGAGACCCGCTCGGGGTAGCGCAGGGCGTACTCGAGCGCGACCTGCCCGCCGAACGAATGGCCGAGCACCGCCCACCGCTCGAACCCGAGCCGCTCGCGCAGGGCATCGGCATCCGCGGTGAGGTTCTCCCACGTCATCGATTCGACGGGCGCACCGATCGAGCGCCCGTTGCAGCGGTGGTCGTAGAACACCAGGGTGAACCGGTCCGCGCACTGCCGGAAGGACTGCATCGTCCACAGGTCCGCCGACGGTCCGCCGTGCATGAGCACGAGCGGCGGTCCTTGCCCGACGACGTCGACGTAGAGGGAGGTGTCCCGGATCGGGACCCGGCCGGGCCGGACGCGGTGCAGGCTGCCGCGCCATTTCACCACCGCCGACGAAAGACCACGAGAGTCGCGTCCTCGCACCTCGCCTGCTGCCGTTTTCGAACCCGTTGCCCGCGAGTCATTTTCAATGTTGCGTTTGAGGACTGCCAGCATGCGCGCCTGCATGATCCACACGACCGGCGGGAAGATCCCGGAGTAGACAAGGCGGGTAATCCATCGCGGTCGGCCTGCCTGATATCCGCTGACGACGAGGCGGGTGCGCCCGCCGGGCAGCTCCTTCAGCTGGAAGCCCCACAGTCCTTCCAGATAGGCGGACGGGCGCGGCTGACCGGGGTCGAGGGTGCCGCCCCGCAGATCGATCAGCCCGTACAGCCCGAGGAATCGGTTCGGCTCGATCCGCGCGACCTTGTACGCGTCCATCGGTCCCGCGCCGGGCGCCCAGTACTTCAGTTGGTCGCCGGGCCGGATGTCCTGCCATTCCGGGTGCACTTCCCGGGCGCTCGGACGACCGGCGTTGTCCAGGTGATCCCACGAGTACCAGCCGCCGCGATCCCAGCCCATCTGCACCAGCCACGGCCACACTTGCTCGGGCGGCGCGCCGATGGTGACGGCCATCGCGCCCGATCTCTCCCCGCCGGGCACCAGATCCCCTCCTGGGAACGGCCCGCTGACCTCCTCGTCGGTGGCACCCCACCGCACAAGCCGCGGGCGCACGAAGCGTCCGTAGACCACGGCTGGCGCCCCCCCCCCCCCCCCCCCCCTC
>NZ_AJFC01000294.1:0-6910 GCF_000256505.1 Rhodococcus sp. P14
CGACTGCCATGTGTCCAGCGTGCGCCGAGTGCCTGGTGCTGCACAAGGGACCACCGGCCCTCGTCAGCGCAACTCAGCCGCCGACCACCCGGCAGCCTCGCGTGTCTCGAAGGACTGGGCTCGGCGATCTCGCCGAGCCCTCGTACCGGCCGTAGCGGTACCGGCACGCGGCGACGCAGGCATCGAGGTCCCACACCAACCGCACGGTCAGTCATCACCGTCGATCGGTTCGTGCACCTGCCCCTCGCCTGCTTCGAGCCGTTCCATCGCATCGAGCAGACGTCGAGCGTTCGCCGGTGAACGCGTCAGCTAGGCCGTTTCACGCAGCGACTCGAAGTCCGCCCGGGAGACGATCACGACCGGTTCGTGGCCCGAGCGGTAATCACGATCTCCTCCCGGTCGTTGACGACTGAGGCCAAGACCTCGGCGTACCGGGCGCGCGATTCGCTGTGACTCATGGTTCGCATGACGACCTCCACCCCTGTACAGAAATCGTACGTCCAGCCGAGATGGGTGGCCTGTCCGAAGCGATCGACGAATCCACTTTGCTCCCAGCGGCGCCACGAATCCGTCGTCAGGAGCAGTCGCCCGGCTCGCCGTCCTTGACGACGGACAGCACCGCGTCGCCTTCACCGATGACCAGGCCCGGAGCCGGCGCTTGGGATACCACCACCCAGTTCCGGTCGAGGACCTGTGCCCGTCCCCGTCCGGTTGCGTCGACGCTGCGGGAATAGAAGATCCCGGCGGCTTGGATGGTGTCCTGCGCGGCTTGCAGGTCCATGCACGTCACGTCCGGCATGACGGCGGTCGGCGCGGTGTCGGCGACGTTCGTCGTCGGTGCCGACGCTGACGTGGTCGGAGACGGCACGGGCGTCGTTGTGGTGGCCGGCGCCGCGACGGTGGTCGACGGGGCAGCCGGGGTCGTCGGCGTGGTTCGCGACGCCGGCGCAGCGACAGGCGGTGTCGCCGAGTTCGTGACGTCCGGCTCGCTGGGGTCTTCGAGTCCGTTCTGTATGTCGGTGATGATTCCGAAGACCACGAACAGCGCGGCGACCGCGGCCGCGATGACCACTCCCCTGCGGACCGGCGGTCGGGGCGTCGGCTCGGGCGGCGGCGCGAAGGCTGCCGGATCCCCGGCAAGGTAGGCCTGGTGGCCGGCCTCGGCCCTGGCCGCCAAGGCGGCCCGTTCGGCCTCGAGCCGGGCGCGACGGTCGCGGATCAACTTCCCGACAGCCAAGTAGCCGAGCCCCAACCCGATGCCGAGCACGAGGAGGAAGCCGGCGACGTCGCCGTGGATGACGTACAGAAACGCCATCCACACGAAGATGGCGGCGAACATGCCTGCGACGACGCGCAGGTAGGGCGCGATGCGTTTCATGGGTGACCTCTCTCGGATCGCACCGGTGTCCATGTGCATGCTGCACGAGTCCCATCGCACGAATCGGTGTGCGCGTTATCCGCGCGATGGGACTCGACCGAGTGACAGCTTCGGTCAGACGGCGTCGGCGACGACTGCTTCGGCGTCCCTGACGCGGAGCTCACCGGACATGAGGCGCGGGAGGAGGGTGTCGCGGAGCGCGGCGAGAGTTTTCGATTCCGCCTCAGCCGAGGCGACGCCCTTGTCCAGTTCTGCAAGTTTCGGCTCGAGCGATTGCCCGTCGTCAATTCGAGGAATTGGTAACGAGTTCAGTTCCTTGCCGTTGATCGACCCGAAAACCGTTCCTCCGCTCTCGAACCGATCCCACAATCCGGGCGCAACTTTGAGTCGATGGAATAGCAGCGACGGCGAATCATCTTTCGAGCGAAGCGACGCCAAACCTCGACCTATGCAGGTCTTCTCATTCGCAACATTCAGCTCCCCGACGGGCGCGCGGACACTCAACAGGGTGTCGCCAGCCTCCGCTACTCGCTTCGGGTCAACGGTCCACAACCGGTTAGTCGGTGACCGAAATCCAAAGTCCCGATTGCCTTGATAAAACACCATCCCATTGCCATCCTCGTTGTACGAGTCGCCGGGGGGCGAAGATCCCATCGTCACCGATGCAACATCAGCAACGAGGATCACCTCGTCCTCGACGACTCGTTGACGAACGAGGGCAGCCGCCATTCGGTCGGATGTCTGCGCAAGATTGCGGTTTGCAGTGATCTTGTCGTCGAGGGCGCCGAGGACCTCGAATATGGCACGTTGCTCATCGAGATCAGGGATGTGCGCTACATAGTCGCAAATCTTCGAGGGGCTTGTGTGACGGACAGTGCTTCCTGAAGCAGTACCGAGAATATATGAGCGATATTCGGCACCCCGCAAGAAATAAATCAGAAATTGGGGAAAGATCGCAGACTTATCAGTTACTTCGACCAAGCCAATACGCTGGTTATGAAGGTAAATTTTCCCCGACGGAATGGCTGCGAGATTCCCAAGCGTATCGCCCTCTTTGCTCAAATCCGTCATGGTGACCACAATATCGCCGGGCTTCAATCTATAGGCGTCGTCATAGGGGCCAGAAAACGTCTTCGTCTTTGCCTCCTTGAAACCTCCGCCAATCGCAAAGTTGCCGGGCGTCAACAGAGTAGGAAAAATGGGTTCATCCGAGAATCCTGATCCAGGAAATGCATAACCGTGCTTGATTCTTATCGCGTCACCCAAGCGCAGTCGTCGCCGGAGGATTCCTCGAGGATTCACTCCACCCTCCCCAACTGCTCCCGCACCACAGCCGCCAACCGCGCCGACTCGTCGAACTGCTCGTACAGTTCCTTCGTCAGCCGCGCGATCTTCTCCGCGATCGGCTCGCCGTCGTCCTCGATCGGGGCCGCACCGACGTACCGGCCCGGCGTGAGTGCGTAATCGGCTTCCTTGATCTCCGCGAGCGTCGCCGAGTAGCAGAAGCCCGGCTCGTCCGCGTACTCCTCACCGGATGCGGATTCCGTTCCGCGCCAAGCGTGGTAGGTGCCGGCAATCTTGGCGATGTCGTCGTCCGACAGCGCGCGCTCGGCGCGATCCACCATGTAGCCGAGGTTGCGGGCGTCGATGAAGAGCACCTGGCCGCGACGATCGACCTTGCCCTTCACACCGGCCGACTTGTCCTTCGCGAAGAACCACACGCACACCGGAATGCCGGTGCTGCGGAACAACTGCGTCGGCAACGCCACCATGCACGAGACCAGGTCGGCCTCGACGAGCCGCGCCCGGATCTCGCCCTCGCCTCCGGAGTTGGACGACATCGACCCGTTCGCCATTACCACGCCCGCGCTGCCCTTCTCGGCGAGCTTGGAGATAATGTGCTGGATCCACGCATAGTTCGCGTTGCCGGCCGGCGGAACGCCGTACTTCCAGCGCTTGTCGTCTTCCTTACGCGTCCAGTCCTTGATGTTGAACGGCGGATTCGCCATCACGTAGTCGGCGAGCAGATCCGGGTGCTTGTCCTGGGCGAACGTATCCTCCCAGCGGTCGGCGAGATTCGCGGTGATGCCGTGGATTGCGAGGTTCATCTTCGCCATCCGCCACGTGCGCTCGTTGAGTTCCTGCCCGTATACCGCGACGTCGGTCGGGTTGCCGCCGTGGTGCTCGATGAACTTCTCGGTCTGCACGAACATGCCGCCCGACCCGCAGCACGGGTCGTACACCCGCCCGTTGTACGGCTCGAGCACTTCCACCAGCACCCGCACCACGCCGGCCGGCGTGTAGAACTCGCCGCCGCGCTTACCCTCGGCGCGGGCGAACTTCTCCAGGAAGTACTCGTACACCTCCCCCAGCAGGTCGCGTGCCTTACGAGCGCCCTCACCGGTGAAGCGGGTGTCGCCGAGCAGGTCCATCAGCTCGCCGAGGCGCCGCTGGTCCACGCTGTCGCGGTTGAAGATCACCGGCAAGGTGCCCACGAGGGTCTCGTTGGCGTTCATCAGTTCCCGCATCGCCGCGTCGACCAGCTGGCCGATGGTGCGGGCCTCGACACCGGCCGCCTCCTGGATGCCCTTGGCGTTCTGGGCGAGGTACGACCACCGCGCCGGCTCCGGCACCCAGAACACACCCGACCCCAGGTACTCGTCCTGGTCGTCGATGAGCGAAGCGATGCCGTCCTCGTCGAGACCGTCGGCGACGAGCTCGGCACGGATCTGCTCACGGCGCTCGTCGAACGCGTCGGAGACGTACTTGAGGAACACCAGACCGAGGATCACGTCCTTGTACTGGGAGGCGTCCATGGAGCCGCGCAGCTTGTCCGCGGCCTTCCACAGCGTGTCCTTCAGTTCCTTCATCGTCGACGGCGCGGTGGGCGCCGTCTTCTTCCTCGGTGGCATGGTCAACCTTCCTCCCGGCCGGGCCGGGTTCCTGCGGTGACGGTGAGAACGCCGTGGCCCACACCGTCGGTCAAGGTATCGGTGAGTCGGTCGAGGGTGTCGAGCAGCTGCCGTGCGGCCTCGCGTCGCGCGCGCAGCTCCTTCAGTGCGGCGCTCACCGCGGGGATCCGGTCGGCCTCCACGACCGGGATCGGCCAGTCCCGCCACCCCTGCCCGGACCGGATGGCCCCGGCGGGCTTGGGGGCGACGGGCATGCGACGCAGCGTGCGCGCCACGAGTTCCGGCAGGACTCCCGAGGCGTGCGGGTCGGCGACCCGCAGCACGCGCGCTGGTGACAGCACGACCGCGGCGCCCTCGTGGTCGACGACGACGCCGAATTCCGGTGCCGTGCAGAAGACGATGTCGCCCGGCTCGGTGTACCGCCCGCTCGGGTAGCGAGTCGCCAGGACGAGGCGGTCGATGCCGCGGTCGCCGATGCGCGCGCGGCCGAGCAGCTCGTCGGTGCCGATGACGCGCACGTCGCCGCCGGCTTCGACATCGTCGTCGTCGATGCGGTTGCCGGGCATCACCTTCAGCACTCCGGCATCGGCGAGCCGGTCGGCGGTCGGCGCCGGGCGCGGGGCCTGCCGGTATTCGACGCCCAGGTGCAGGTCGTCCCGCACCGCACGCGCCGCCCGGTTCGCCGCGCCCACCAGTTCGGCCGCCTCGGCCGCGGTCTCGTTGCCCGCGATGCGGCGACGCCGGCGCCGGGGCGCGGGTGGCAGCAGGCCGCGACGGTCCTCGGCGAGCAGCGTGGAGGTGCGGTGCACCGAGGCGAACTCGAATGCGTGGGCTCGCAGGTGCTCGCGCGACCCCATCGCGGCGGTCACGTCGGCGACGATTCCGTCGGTCACCGCTGCGTCGAGCGCCCTGGTCCGCAGGTCCGCCAGCACCGTCCACCGGTCCGTGGGTGTGACGGAGTCGTCGGGCGCTCCGAGCACCCACAACGCCATCGACGATCCCGGTTTGGTGACGAGCAGTCCCTCCGGGAGGCGGAATACGGCGCGCAACCGGTCCGACCGCAGCAGGTCGGCCCGGACGGCGGCAGCCTCCCGGTCGCGCAGGGGATCGGTCAGCGCGGATGCCGGCCCGACGATCACCGCGAGGTGCTCGGCGCCCATCTGCACGGTGATGTTGTCGATCTCCGCGAGGATTCGGGCATCGGAGTAGCCGAGGGTGGACGGCGACGGGTACTGGGTGAGAAACACAGCGGGCCCGTCGATCGAGAAGTCCTCGTCGAATCCCGTTGCAGGCGTGGGGCGGCGACGCCATCGGTGCACAGACAGCCGGCGCCGCGCCAGGCGCGCCGTCGGGGTGTCGGCGTGGCCGGTCATCGCGATCGGCTCGACGAACTCCGGCAGGCGCTGCCGCAGGGCGACGAACAGGTCGCTGCCGTCCGGCGACGGATCGACGAAGACGGCCCGGTCGTCGGGCGCCAGCGCGCCGACGACCTGCGCGCACATCTCGAGCGCGGCAGGGCTGAGCGCCGTATCGGCCAGCGCGTCGAGGGGCAGGCGGAACCGCTGCGCCATGAGGGTCTCGAAGGCGTGCTCGACGGTGTAGGCGGCGTCGGCCATGCGGTCGGCGTGCGCGGCGTAAGTGGGTAGCCGCCCGCCGAGCGCCTCGATCTCGCGGTAGAGGTACGCGTCGTCGGGGTCGAGGTCGTCGGCCTCGTCGAGCAGGTCGTCGCCGTCGAGGTCCGCGAGTTGCTCCCCGGTGCGGGCCTTGACGCACAGCAGGGCGGTCAGCGCCGCGAACACCGTGGCCGCGTCCGCACCGGCGGGATCCTCGAAGGCTGCGTGCGCGGCGAGGTCCTCGGCGACGGACGCATTGTTGCCGAGTCCGCGGCTCGACAGCCAGGCGACGACGTCGTCCGCACGGTAACGGTGTTGTCGGCCGTCGGCGCGCACCGGCTCGGGAAACGGCCGATCCGGGCCGCGATACCGCTTCGCCCACATGGTGACGACGGGCCGCTGCACGCGGGCGAGTGCCGCGATGTCCGCCTTGGACAGCAGGAGCGCAGAACCGGTACTCACGTGTCGGCCCTCCCCTCTACTCTTGCCTCGACGCCCGCGATCGGCGCGGTTTCCCCAATCTAGACGACGTTTCCGACACGCCCTTCACAAAGATCGATAACCCCGGTTATCAATAGGCACTCGGCGAATGGCGGCTCAGTCGCGGCATTCTCGTCCGTACCCGATTCGGACGAGGAGGACGTCATGCTCGCAGCGATCCACATCAGGCAGACCACCACCGCTACTGGCTCGCTCAGCTGCGCGGCCCTGGCCACGGACGCGGGCATCGCGCTGTTCGTCCGCCCGGAGCACAGCGCCGAGGCCCGCTTCGCCGTCGGCCTCGACGCCTTCGCCGAACTGTGCGCCCGTACCGCCGACACGTCCGTGCGGCTGCACCTGACCGACGCGGACCTGCGCCGGGAACTGCACGCCGTCGCGGGCTCCTTCCCCTCGATCACCCTGATCGACATCGGTTACGGCCCCTTGGGCGAGCTGGCCCACGCCGCCGCCGACGCGATCGGCCACCACGTCGCCGAGCGGCTGGGCGCCGGGGGCGCCCCCCCCCG
>NZ_AJFC01000295.1:0-4839 GCF_000256505.1 Rhodococcus sp. P14
AGGCAGAGACCAACCCTCTGGTCGAGCAGACGGTGGCCACCGACGCGTCGAAGGGTTCGCGTCGCGGCGTGGGAGTGGCGTGTGTGCGGGCCGACGGCAACTTCCGGCAGAAGATCTTCCCCGACACGCGCTCGATCCTGGCCGGTGAGCTCCTCGCCATCGAACTGGCCGTCACCACCTACCGGAACCGGCCCCTGCACATCCTCAGTGACAGTCGGCACGCGCTCGCGGGATTGCGCGGCGAAGCCCCGCTCACCACCGAAGCGACGGTGATCGCCGACCGCATCCGGCACCGCACCCGCGGCCTGCCGATCCGTTACTCGTGGGTGCGCGGCCATAGCGGACACCCGCTCAACGAGGTCGCCGATCGGCTCGCGGTGGCCGCCCGGCGCGCTCACGAGGCCCAGGTTCCTTCCGCGGCCCGGCAGACGATTGCCACGAACATCGTCGCCTCGCTGCTCACCCCTACGTCCGCAGCAGCCTGAGCCGCCCTCGCCTATACGCGCGAAATCGGCCGAACCGGGAAATGGTCGAGGCCGGCCGGAACGGGACCGCCTTAGGATCGATGGTGGAAGCCTGGAGTGCGTCCGATGGCGCACAGCTCACGAAAGAGATGGCCATGGCCGACGAACAGTCCTTCTGGCAGTCCCACCGCACCCTTGCCGGTGTGGCCCGCGACGCCGAACGCTTCGCGGTGCGCCTGCCCCTCGTGGGCCGGCTCGACATCCCGCGGCCCGAACAACTCGCCTACTTCGCCGGCCTCGGCCTGCTCGTGGCGTTGGATCTGATCGAGTGGCCCGTGGCGGTGGCGATCGGCGTGGGCCAGGTCCTGGTCACCGAGCATGCCAAGTCCGCCGCCGAACGTCCTGGCTCGCCGGGAGCGGCGACGAACGGCAACGCGGGCGCCGCGGTCGTCCCTGCGACGTAGTCGAGCGCACCGGACGCCGTCCCCGCGGTGGTGCACTCAGGACGGCGGGGCACTCAGGACGGCGATCACCGCTTCCGTGCCGGTGCCTTCTTTGCCGGTCGCTCCCCCGTCGTCGGCTTCCCGGCCGACGGCTTCGCCGCGGCCGCGGTCGGGGCGGCGCCGGGGCTCGTCGGTGTGGTGTCCGGGGTCGGTGCCGGCGCACGCTCGGTCGCGGGAGCGCCGGGCGTGGGGGTGGGACGAGGCGTGAGCAGCCGGATGGCCAGGGCCGTGGCGCCGAGTCCGGCCAGCACGGGCGCGGCGGCGATACCGGTTGCCAGGCCGGTAGCGCCCAGCACGACGATCGTTGCCGCTGCCGTCGGCGTCGACTCGGCTCCGCTGCCGAGACCGGAGCGAGCTCCTTCGGCGGCGCCGCGCACGCTGCCTGTCAGTGCGCCCAGCGCGGCGCCGCCGACGGCGCCGGCGGCGCGGGTGGTGGCGTCTGCCACGCCGACGACCGCCTGCGCGGTCTTGTCGAGGACATTCATCACTGCTACCTCCCGATCCGAGCGAAATGCGTCGCGGGTTGCCCCCGACCGCGGTGTCGCGCGACCGCAGCGGCCGGGCTCGGAATCGGCAGGTTCGAATGCCACTTGCGGAGACACACTCCCGGATCTCCGGTCGACACGGCCGATGCTCGCCCGGAGACCTGGTGACGCAAACGATACGGCGTCCGCCACCGCGATGTCACACCCCGACGATCGGCGTTCCCCCAGGATGCCGGCGAGGCTCGACCGCGCCCTGAACTCTCGCCGGTACCCGCGCGGCCCACGTACCTCGGTCCGGCAGGATGAGCACATGATGTCGCTTCTCGCCGCGCCCGTCGGAGCCGCCCGCCTCGTCCTGGACCGGACCGTGGAGGTCGCCGAGTTCGCGGTGTCCGTCCCCGGCCGGGTCGTCAACCTGCTCGAGACGACCGAGGCCCTGGTGGGGCGCATCGACGGCGTCGTCACCGATGCCCGCGAGATCGTCGCGCGGATCGACGACGTGGTCACCGAGGCCCGCGCGACCGTCGGGCGGGTCGGCGAGGTCGTCGACAGCAGTTCGGCGGTGGTCGGCGAGGCGGCGACCGTCGCCCGCCGCGCACAGGACGTGGTGGCGTCGGCCGGCCGCACGTCCGACTCGGCGGGCGAACTGCTCGACACGTACGCCCCGATGGCGACTCGGGCGGCGCCGCTCGCCGGCCAGTTCATCGACGAGCTCAGCGCCGAGGAGGTGCACGCGGCGGTCGTGCTGCTCGATCAGCTGCCCGAGCTCGCGGACCGGATGACGGCGCTGATGCCGATCCTCGGCACGCTCGAGACCGTCGCCCCGGAGATCCACGAGCTGCTCGGAGTGGCGAAGGATGTGCGGCAGGCGATCGTCGGCGTGCCGGGGTTCGACTTCCTGCGCCGTCGCGGCGAGGACAAGGAGAACGGCGACGACGACTGACCGTCACGGCCGGACGAGGATCTTGACGTTCTCCTCCTTGTTGGAGATCAGTTCCTCGAACCCGTGGGCGACGATGTCGTCGAGGTCGATGCGGCCGGTGATGAACTGGTAGGGGTCGACCTTGCCGGAGGCGATCATCTCGATCGTCGCGGGATGATCGTTCGCGTAGGCCAGGCTGCCGAGCAGGTTGACCTCGCGGAAGACCAGGTCGTTCATCGCGACGGACGCCTCGTGGCCCCAGATCGCGACGTTGACGCACGTGCCGCCCGCCCGGGTGGACAGGATCGCGGACTTCAGCACCGCGTCGATGCCGGCGCATTCGAAGGAGACGTCGGCGCCGCGTCCGCCGGTCAGCTCGAGGACCTGCTCGGTGACGTCGCCGTCGCGCGGGTCGATGATGTGGTCCGCGCCGGCCGGTTCGGCCTTCTTCTTCCGCACGTCGGCGGGTTCGACGACGATGATCTGGTCGACACCGGCGGCGCGCAGGGCCGACGTGGTGACGAGCCCGATCGGCCCGGCGCCGAACACGAGCGCCGAGTGGCTCGGTCGCGCTCCGGACAGGCGTACGGCGTGGTAGGCCACGGCGAGGGGTTCGACGAGTGCGCCGACGTCGGTGCCGAGTTCGCCGAGTGGGTGGATCCAGCGCCGCTCGGCCACGACGTACTGGGAGAACCCGCCGCCGTAGCCGGACAGTCCCACGAATCCCAGTGTGCCGCAGACGTTGTAGCGTCCGTTGCGGCAGGCGTCGCAGCGTCCGCAGATGATGTACGGCTCGACCGCGACCCGGTCGCCGACGCGCAGATCGTCGACGCCCTCGCCGACTTCCGCGACGACGCCGGCGAACTCGTGCCCGAGGGTGATCGGCACGGTCTCGCCGGTGATGGGGTGCGGTGCGTCGGCGGGCGGGGCGAAGATCGGGCCCTCGAGGTACTCGTGCAGGTCGGTGCCGCAGATGCCGCACCACTCCACCTCGACCTTGACGGTGCCGGGGCGGGTGGCCGGTTCGGGAATGTCCTCGACCCGGATGTCCCCGGGGCCGTGGAAGCGGGCTGCCTTCATGGGTCGATCTCCTCGCTGTACGGGCGTCGGATCTTGGTCGGCCGAGTCCGACGCGGGATCATCCGGGTGCGCCGCTGCCGAGGTCGGCGCGTGATCCAGCACACATCGAGCGCGCCGCCGCGGCAAACGTTGCAGCGCGTTGCGCGTACCGCCGGGTGTGGTGCCGGACACACCCGAGGGCATATGCTCGCGACAACTCGACCGACGAGAGACGGAGACCGTGGGCAACTTCAGCGCCATCGAACCGGGCACCGACCTGCACCGATACGCGCGCGAGCTGGCGCGTATGCACGACGCGGTGATCGGTGGCGGCCGCTCGCCGCTGCGGCCGCGGTCGGTGGTCGCGCGGTCGTGGACGCGGGTGCTCGGCGCCGGTCTCGCCCCCGACGGCAGCAACGCCCGCGCCCTGCTGCCGCTCGCCGAGGTGGAACGCCGGCGCCGCGCCTCGCCCCTGTCGGGGGTGATCGGCGACCTCGAGCAGGTGGTGTGCTCGGTGGCCGAGGCGTCGCACATGCTGATGGTGGTGACCGACGCGGACGGGATCGTGCTGTGGCGGGCCGGGTCGGCGAAGGTCCGCAGCCGGGCGGACAGCCTGGGGTTCAGCGAGGGCGCCCGGTGGACGGAGTCGACCGTGGGCACCAACGCGATCGGCACGGCGCTCGCCGAGGCCGCCCCGGTGCAGCTGTTCTCCGCCGAACACTTCGAGCAGTCCCAGCATCCCTGGTACTGCACGGCCGCCCCGATCCACGATCCCCGCACCGGGGAGCTGCTCGGCGTGGTCGACGTCAGCGGCCCGGCGCTGACGATCCATCCCACGATCAGCGCGCTGGTGGAGACGGCGGTGCGGCTGGCCGAGGCGCAGCTGTGGCGGCTGCACGAGAACCGGCTCGAGCGGCTGCGCACGGTCGCGGCGCCGGTGCTCGCCTCGATGAGCGGTCCGCTGCTGCTCGTCGACGAACACGGATGGGTGGCGCACGCGTCGGGCGTCGCGGCCACCAAGCGGGTCGCGGCACCGACCGCCGACCGCACCCTGAGCGTCCCGGGCCTGGGGATGTGCGTCCCGGAGCAGCTCGCGCACGGCTGGTTGATCCGGCCCGCCGGCGGCCCGGCGCGGATCACGATGGAGCTCGACCTGTCCGGCGCGCCGACGGTGGTCGTCAGCGGCGCGGACTCGACGTGGCGCAGCGCGCTGTCCGCGCGGCACGCGGAGATCCTGCTGATGCTGCACCTGCGGGGCCGCGAGGGGATGACGGTCACCGAGCTCAGCAACGGCATCTACGGCGACCCGGACCACGCCGTCGCGGTGCGGGCGGAGGTGTCCCGGCTGCGCCGCGCGCTCGGCTCCGTCGTCGAGAGCCGCCCCTACCGGCTCCCCCCCCCCCGCG
>NZ_AJFC01000296.1:0-2313 GCF_000256505.1 Rhodococcus sp. P14
TCGGTCGACCTGACGCTCACCCTCGGTGCGGCCGAGCGGCTCTCGGACTGTGCGTTCGTCCGGCACAGCGCGAGCCCGGCCGTCCGCGCGCTGGCGGACGGCCGGTGAGTGCTCACGCCCGGTAGGCGTCCGTTCCGGCGCGGCTGAGCACCAGGCGCGGCAGCACCGCGCGCGACGACAGCCGCAGCACCGCGTCGACGAGTTCGACGACGTCGTTCACCTCGAGCATCTCCTCGGCGGGGATGCGGTCCTTGATCCAGTCGGACATGTCGGTGTCGACGTAGGCGGGCGCGATCGCGGACGCGCTGATGCCGTTGCCGGACTCCTCGGCGTTGAGCGTCTCCACGAGCGAGATCAGCGCCGCCTTCGTCGCCCCGTACACGGCCAGACCCGCCTCGGCATAGACACCGGTGATCGACGACAGCGCAACCACTTTCGCCCCGCGGCGCGGAACAGCGGCCGCGGCCTTGCGCAGCAGCGGCAGCGCCGACTGGGCGAACGCGAACGGGGTCTCGAAGTTCACCGACACGGTCTTGCCGAACCGCCGCATCGGGAACTCGGCGATGGTGCCGGCGGTGCCGACGCCCGCGTTGAGGACGAGCGCCCGCATGCTGCCGAACGTCTCCTCGTGTGCCGCGACGACGCGGCTCGCGGTCTCGGGATCGCCGAGGTCGGCAGCGACGACGCGCACCTCGGGCGCGCCCGCGTCGCGCAGGTCGGCGGCGACCGCGCCGAGCCGCGCCTCGTCGCGCGCGGTGAGGGTCAGACCGTAGCCCTGCTGCGCGAGGCGGGTGGCGACACCGAGCCCGATGCCGCGGGACGCACCCGTGACGAGCGCACTGGGGTTGGCGAGATCGGTTGTCATGCGCCACCTCCCCGCAGCGCGTCGAGTCCGGCGGCCGCGAAGACCGGCACGGCCTCCCCCGCCTTGTCGAAACCGTCGCCGACGGTCGCGCCGACGCGCCAGCGGTGGTTGATGCCCTCGGCGATGACGGCGAGCTTGAAGTTCGCCAGTCCCATGTAGAAGTCCCAGTGGGCGAGCTCGCGGCCCGTCGCGACCGCGTAGCGCTGGGCGAGGTCGTCGGCCGACGGCAGGCGCGGGCTGGTCCACGCGGCGGACTCGCCGAGCACCTGGTCGAGCGCGGGGTTGCGGTACACGCACATCAGGGCGACGTCGGTGAGCGGGTCGCCGAGCGTCGACAGCTCCCAATCCACCACCGCCGCAATCTTTCCGGCGTCGCCGGGATCGAGGATCGTGTTGTCGATGCGGTAGTCGCCGTGCACGATCGACGCCGCGGACGATTCCGGAATCGAGTCGGCGAGGGCGGCGTGCAGGCGGTCGAGGTCGTCGAGGTCGCGGGTCTTGACCCGACCCCACTGACCGGCCCACAGCTTGACCTGCCGCGCGACGTACCCGTCGGGGCGGCCGAGCTTCCCGAGACCGACGGCCTCGTAGTCCACCGAGTGCAGGGCGGCGAGCACACGGACGAGTTCGCCGGTGCACGCTTCGATCTCGGTGTCGCTCAGGGTGGCGAGGTCGTCGGTCGTGCGGATCACCCGTCCGGTGACGTGCTCGACGACGGTGAACGGGGCGCCCATCACGGACTCGTCCTCGCACAGGGCGACCGTGTGGGCGACCGGCACACCGCACCCCTGAAGTGCCGAGGTGATGCGGAATTCGCGGGCGACGTCGTGGGCGGACGGGGTGAGTCCCGCCGTCGGCGGCCGGCGCAGCACCCACCGCGACGTGCCGTCGGAGATCGCGTACGTCAGGTTCGACTTGCCACCGGAGATGAGATCGGCGCGCAGTTCGCCGTCGAGGGCGATGCCCGAGTCCTCCAGGTAGCGCTGCAGGGCGGTCAGGTCGAGCCCCTCGTGCTGTGCGGTCTTCATGCCCGGCTCTCCTTCGCGGCGGCGGCCTTCTTCGCGGCGCCGACGGCTCGCTTGGCGATGGCCCAGCGGTGCACTTCGGAAGGCCCGTCGTAGATGCGGAACGGGCGGACCTCGCGGGCCAGGCGCGCGACGGGCAGGTCGGCGGAGACGCCGAGTCCGCCGCACATCTGCATCGAGCGGTCGACGATCCGGAACACCGCCTCGGCGGCGAAGGTCTTGGCGATGGACGTGGAGTTGGACGCGTGGGAGCCCTGGTCGAGTTCCCAGCACGCCTGCGTCAGCAGGGCGCGGGTGGCGGCGATGTCGATCTCGTTGTCGGCGACCATCTTCTGGATCATGCCGAGGTCGCCGAGCTTGCTCCCGAATCCTTCGCGTTCGGCGACGCGGGCGACGGCGATGTCGTGGCCGCGGCGGGGGGGG